>JAEUQS010000114.1 GCA_016789625.1 Acidobacteriota bacterium
AAGAAGTGGTGCATCGAGCGGATCATCAGCGCCCAGGCCGCGAACTCCAGATCGCCGGTGTCGAGCGCGCGCTGGTAGATGTCGCGAAACGAGTCGAGGCGCTGGCGGACCGGGTCCTTCCAGTGACCGAGGTGCGCGGACGAGATGAAGCGCGTGCGGGCTTCGTATTCCACGGCCCGCTGGCGCTCGAGCACGGCGAGCGAGAGCTTTCCGAACGCGTACGCGCCGTCGATGTCGCCCACGGCCCCGCACAGGATGATTCCGTACACGGCGTAGCCGTACGCGGAGGCCGCGGTGTTCCCGTGGTGCACCGAGAGCCGGATCATCCGGAACACGATGAACGGGAAGTGCTCGGGGCTCGCGATGTAGGCCGCCGTGCTGGCCTTGGCCAGGATGCGCATCGCGGCGAGCCGCACCGGATCAGTCATGGGCGGAAGGCCGGCGAGGCTCTCGGCGGACCGGCCCGCCAGCGCGATCTTGGTGCGCGCGAGATCGACCAGGATCCCGGCCTTGCCGGGCTTCTCGGGGAACTGCTCCCCGAGAAGACCCAGCACCTCCCGGGCGGCCGCGAGCGCGTCCGCGAAACGGCGCTGCGAAATGAACGCCTGGTAGCGCGTCTCGTAGACCTTGACCTTCTCGAGCACCGTCCGCGCGCGCTCGAGGGCGAGGGCCGCGTGCCGCTCCATGCCCGCGAAATCGCCCAGCAGCTGGCAGACGTCGGCAGCGTTCACGTGGAGCGAGAGGGCGAGGGCGTACTGCCTTTCCCACGGGCTCTCACCGAGGAGCCCGATGCCCTGGTCGAGGTAGGCCAGGGCCGATCCGTGCGCCGCAGACGCGCTCGCTTTGCGGGCCGCCTCCAGGTTCAGGGCCGCGGCTGCGTCCCGCTCGGCCTGCGATGTCAGGAGCGCCGAGCCGAGGTTCAGGTGGTTCGCGATGGCGAAGAGCTCCGGACCGCGCTCGGAGCCCGCGCTCTCGAGCATCGAGCGGCCGATGAGGAGGTGCAGCTCCTGTCTCTCCCCGGGGCCGAGCAGCGAGTAGGCCGCCTGTTGCACGCGGTCGTGGAGAAAGCGGTAGGCGACCTCGCCCGCAGCCTTCGTCACCCCGGGGAGGTACTCGTACCCTTCGCCCAGCGGGCGCAGGAGCTCTTCCTCGAGCGCGACCCAGAGGTCGGCCGCGACCTGCCCGGGAGCGGCGCCGCGCGCCAGGGCCAGGGTCTTCAGATCGAACGTGCCGCCGATGCAGGCCGCGGTGGTGAGCGCCCGGCGCGTGGCCTCCGGGAGGCCGTGGATCTTGTCGGCCATCATCTCGACGACGTTCTCGGTGATGTTCGAGCGTTCGATGGCCTCCATGTCCCAGGTCCATCGGCGGGCCTGCGCATCGAAACGGATGCTCTCCCGGTCGTGGTGCTCGCGCAGGAGCTGGTTGAGGAAGAACGGGTTTCCCAGAGTCTTGCGCGCGCAGGCCTCGGCGAGCGGCCGGGCCAGCTCCCTCTCGGCATGCACCGTGTCGGCGACGAGGTCGACGCAGTCTTCGGGGCAAAGCGGCGCGAGCGTGAGCGTCGTGATCGCCGCTCGCCGCTTGCGCATCTCCTCGAGGCTCAGCATCAGCGGGTGCGAGGCGTCGACCTCGTTGTCGCGATACGCCCCGATCAGGAGCAGGTGGGACGTCTTCGCGTCGGTGACGAGGGCTTCGAGAAGGCGCAGAGAGGGGGCGTCGGCCCACTGGAGGTCGTCGAGAAACAGCACCAGCGGGTGGTCGGCCGTCGCGAACGTGCGCACGAAGCTCTCGACGACGAAGTTGAAGCGGTTCTGCGCCTCGGCGGCGGGCAGCTCCGCCAGCGGCGGCTGCTTGCCGACGATGAGCTCCACCTCGCGCAGCACCTCGATGATCACCTGCGCGTTCGGGCCCAGAGCGGCGAGGAGCTTCTCCCTCCAGCGGGCGAGGCTCTCGGCGGGCTCCGCCAGGAGCTGCCTCACGAGCCCCTGGAAGGCCTGGATGAGGGACGCGTAGGGAATGTTGCGGCTGAGCTGATCGAACTTCCCCGGGAGGAACGCGCCGCGGGCCTTGACGATGGGCTTCTGCACCTCGTTGACGAGGGCCGACTTGCCGATGCCCGAATAGCCGGCCACGAGCACGATCTCGCGGCTGCCCCGGCGGGTGCGTTCGAAGGCGGCGAGGAGAGCCGCGATCTCGGCGTCGCGGCCGTAGAGCCTCTGCGGAATCTGGAACCGGTCGGAGACGTCGCCTTCGGCGATGGGAAACGAAGGAATGGTGCCGGGGGTGAGGCGGTCGAGCCCCGTCTGCAGGTCGTCGCGCAACGCGAACGCGCTCTGGTAGCGATCTTCCGCACGCTTGGCCAGGAGCTTGAGGGCGATGCGCGAGAGGACCTCGGGAACCTGTGGCGCGATCTCGTGCGGAGGACGGGGCATCCGGGCGAGGTGGGCGTGGACCATCTCCATCGCGTCGCCCGGCGGAAACGGGGGCTGGCCCGTCACGAGCTTGTACAGCGTCGCGCCGAGAGAGTAGATGTCGGTGCGGTAGTCGACCGAGCGGTTCATGCGCCCGGTCTGCTCGGGCGACATGTACGCGAGCGTGCCCTGGAGGACGTTGGGGTTGAGCAGCGTCGGGGTTTCGTTCCGGAGCTCCGTCGCGAGCCCGAAGTCGATGAGGCGGACCACTCCCGTTTTCCGGTTCCACACGACGTTGCTCGGGTTGACGTCCTTGTGCATCACGTGCCGGTCGTGCAGATGCCCGAGCGTGTCCGCGACCTTCACGAGAATCTCGAGGGCCTCGCGAAGAGCGAGCGGCGACCTCTCACAGGCGAGATCCAGCGACTCGCCTCCGATGTCCTCCATCACCATCACGGAATTCCCGTCGTGCGCGAGAAGCTCGATGGCCTCGACCACTCCGGGCACGGAGCTCAGCCGGCGGGCCATCTCGAACTCGCGGGTGAGCCGCGCCACCTGCTCCGGCGTGGGAGCGAAGCGCGACGTCTTGAGCACGACGGGACGGCCGTCCGGGATCCGGGTGGCGCGCAGCACGACGGAGTTCCGGCTCTCGGCGAGCGTGTCCCTGACCTCGAAGCCAGGCAGAGAGGGCACGGAGACCATCGATCAGACCGGGTTGAAGTAACCGGGCGTTCGTTCGTTCGGGATCGGCGGCGGCGCGCCGAAGAGCCGGATCGCGAAGAGGCGCGCCCGGCGGATCCAGCCTCCTCTCAGCCTCAGATAGTTGAGGGAGGCCGGATCGTCCACCGACCTCGCGGGCGTGATGCCCATCGAGGGCGGGAGGTTGCCGATGGTGAAGAGCGTGCGCTCCTCCTCGTCGTAGGAAAGCGTCCTGTCGATCGTGACGGTCGCGAGGTCCATCCACGGATGCGTGGCCTCGTCCCAGACGACCATGCAGCTCAGCAGCGTGTCCCGGGAGTCCCCGGGCCGCTGCTCGTGGAGCTGGAGCTGCAGGTGGTACGTCACGGGACCCCGGGCGACCCGCTCGCGGTATTCGTCCTTCAGGTAGTTCCGGCTCCGGGTTTCCCCGGGCAGGAGGCCCTGGGTCCAGCCCGTGTTCCAGGGCTCTTCATCCCAGTTCGGCAGGCCGTCTTCCTTCCCGCGATCTTCCGGGATGAGGCGGAACTTGACGAAGCGCGGACGCCCGTCGCGGGCCCGGAACTCGAACGGGGTCTGGGAGTAGTAGTAGAGCTGAGCGAACGTCGAGGGATCCCGCCTCACGCTCTCGAGAAGGCTCTTCCTCGTGAGCGGGTAGTCCTCCATCCACTTCACGAAATGCGGATCGCGGCCCTGGTTCGTGACGCTCCCGAAGCCCATGAACGACGTGACGTCCCAGAAGAAGCTCGTCTGCCCGTTGTTCATGAGCAGGTCGAGCGGGCTTTCGAAGCGGGTGTCCGCGAACTTCAGGGAGGCCGCCCTCACGACGAGCATGGCGTCGTCGAGGTAGCTGATCGAAGCATGGCGGAGCCGGCAGGGAAACTCCGCACCCGGGCGGAAGAAGTCGTGCTCGGGAAACGCCGGCGCGTCGACGATGCGGATGCGCCCGGCGGCGAGGATGCCGTTCTTGTGCGACATGCGCAGGCGCGAGCGGAACGAGCGCCAGCCGATGACGGCAACGGCCCCCCACGCGGTGAAGAACAGCACCCAGCGATCGACGAACGCCTTCATGATTCTGATGTTTCGAGGTCTTTCGACGAGGCTAGGTCCCGCCGCGGGGTGAGTCAAGCCGTACTCTCGTGTTGCACCGCCCCGCCCCCACGGTTAGCCTTTCCGCCCCACCGAAAGCACAGCGAGGTACCGCTTCCGTGAGACCGTGTCTGCCTCAGGACGACCCGCATCCCTCCGCCCGTCAGGCGGACGTTTCCCGCATGCGCGCCGCCCTGGGCTACAACTACGACGTCATGCCTCCGCTCGCGATCGCGAGCACGGTCCCGCCCGATCAGCAGCCGTCCCTCGCGTGGCTGGCCGAGGTCGCCGAGGCGATGCTGACGCTGCAGGTCAACAGCCGGAAGATCGAAAAGGACCAGGAGAGGTCCTCGCCCACGCACGGCGAGCACGAGGGCATTCGAATCCGCATCAAGAGCGGCGCGCTGAACGCGGCCGCGATCATGCAGCACCTCACCGACTACATCATGGACGGCGGCGCGAAGGGCCGGCCCTCGTCGCTCGACGACTACACCGAGCTCTTCCAGGAAGTGAAGCGACCGGCGGGCACGACCGTCTACGACGACGACCGCGTCTTCGCCCGCATGCGCGTCGCCGGCCCCAACCCCATGACGATCGAACGCGTCGCGGCCCTCGACGACCGTTTGCCGGTCACCGATGCACAGCTCCAAGCCGTGCTCGGTCCCGGCGACAGCCTGGCCCGCGCGGGTGAGGAGGGCCGGCTCTACCTCACGGACTACGCCATCCTCTCGGGCGCGGAAGCCGGGACCTTCCCCTCCGCTCGGAAGTACCTGAGCGCGCCGCTCGCTCTCTTCGCCGTGCCCGCGGGCCGCTCGACCTCCCGCGCGCTCGTGCCCATCGCGATCCAGTGCGAACAGAAACCGGGGCCTTCGAATCCCGTATTCACGCCGCAGGACGGCCTCGCCTGGAGGATGGCCAAGAACGTCGTACGGGTCGCGGACGGCAACGTGCATCAGGCTTCGAGCCATCTCGGGCGCACGCACCTCGTGCTCGAGCCGATCGTCGTCGCGAGCCTGCGCACGCTGGCGCCTTCGCACCCGGTTTCGGTTCTGCTCCGGCCCCACTTCGTGGGCACGCTCGAGATCAACGACATGGCGCAGAAGAAGCTGATCGCTCCGGGCGGCGGCGTCGACATGGTGCTCGCCGGGACCATCGAGACCAGCCGGGCGCTCGTCGTGAAAGCGCGGGAGAGTTTCGTCTTCAGCGAGGCGATGCTGCCGCAGGCGCTCCGGGCTCGCGGCGTTCTCGACGCGGACGCGCTGCCCGACTTCCCCTACCGCGACGACGCGCTCCTCCTGTGGGAGGCGATCCGGGAATGGGTCGACGCCTACCTGCGCCTCTACTACACGAGCGCGGCCAGCGTTCAGGCCGACCCCGAGCTGCAGCGGTGGGCGGCGGAGGTCGGCGCGGCGGACGGCGGACGGCTGAGGGGCTTCGGCCGGGACGGACGCTTCGACACGGTCGAATCGCTCGCCGACGCGATCACGCTCATCGTCTTCACCGCGAGCGCGCAGCACGCGGCGGTGAACTTCCCGCAGTACCCGATCATGAGCTACGTGCCGAACATGCCGCTCGCGGCGTACCAGCCCGCGCCCGACCGCAGGGACGGCTACGGCGAGCCGGACCTTCTCGAGATGCTCCCCCCGCGCGACATGGCGCACATGCAGCTCAGCCTCGGATACCTCCTGGGCTCGCTCCAGCACACGCGCCTCGGCGTCTACCCCGACCTCTCGACGCCGCGGGATCCCTCGGGCCTTCTCGGCAGCGTGATCTCGACCCTCGAGACGGTGGCGGACGAGGTCGCCGGCCGCGCGCATTTCGCCGACCCCCTGGTCGCGGAGCCCCTCGCCCGGTTCCAGAAGGCCCTCGCGGGCATCGAGTCCACGATCGAGGACCGGAACGCGGCGCGCGTTCCCTACACGTTCCTGCTGCCGTCCCGGGTGCCCGCGAGCATCAACATCTGACGCCCGTGGGCTCTGGAAGGAACGGGACGAGTCCGCTTCTCCTCGCGCTTCTGTTCCTTTCGCAGATCGCCGTGGCCCAGGCCCCGGCGCTGCGCTTCCGGCATTACGGCGTCGACGACGGCATGTCGAGCGGGTTCGTGAACGCGATCGCGCGCGACCGCGCCGGGTTCCTCTGGCTCGGCACGGCCTTCGGGCTCAACCGGTTCGACGGCCACCGATTCTTCGTCTACCGGCACGCCGCCGCGAACCCGCGGAGCCTGCCCCGCGACTACGTGCGGCACCTCCTGGTGACGCGCGACGGACGGTTGTGGATCGGAACGGAGGCGGGACTGAGCCGGTTTCGCCCCGAGACGGACGACTTCGAGAGCTTCCTGCCCGGGACCTACGTACGTCAGATCGCCGAGAGTCCCACGGGGCATCTCTGGCTCGCGACCAACCGTGGCGTCATGGAGCTCGATCCCGCGGGCGGAAGGATCGTGAGGGAATGGCGGCACGACGAGCGCGATCCCCTTTCTCTCAGCAGCGACGACGTGCTCTTCGCCTTCGAGGACAGCCAGCGCGTCCTGTGGGCGGGGACCAACCGCGGCGGCCTCAACCGCCTGAGTGAAGATGGCCGTTCCTTCCGGCGCTATCGAGCGGACGGGAGATCGGGTTCGGTGAGCCACGACAACGTCCTGAGCTGCGCCGAGGATTCGAAGGGCAGGCTCTGGCTCGGCACGGTCGACGGCCTGGACCTCTACGATCGGGCGACGGACTCCTTCCGGGTGTTCCGTCAGGAGGCGGGTTCCACCGGCGTCATCTTCGCTTTGGCGGAGGATCCGGAGGGCGGTCTCTGGTTCGGAAGCTACGGCGGGCTGAATCGCTTCGAGGAGGCGACGGGAACATCCTTCACGTTCCGGCACGACAGCGCCGAGCCCAGCGGCATCGTGGACGACCGCATCCGATCGCTCCACCTGTCGGACGAAGGCCTTCTGTGGATCGGTACGACGAACGGGCTCGACGTCCTCGACCTCACGACCCGCCGGTTCGGCCTGGTGCGGCATCGGCCGGGCGACGCGGGCTCGCTGGCCGACAGCTACACGCGGTGCTTCCTGCGCGACTCGCGAGGGCGGTTGTGGGTGGGTACCAAGGGCGGTCTCGAGGTCTTCGATCTCCGGAAACAGCGGAGCGTGATGCGCTTCCAGCACGACGCCGCGAACCCGAACTCGCTGAGCGAGAACAACGTCGTCGGCGTCGTCGAGGATCACGAGGGCCGCCTCTGGGTGGCGACGGACGGCGGAGGTCTCGATCTCCTGGACGAAGGGACGAAGTCCTTCCGCCATTTCCGGCATGACCCGGCGAACCCGCAGTCGATCGGCGACGACGAGCTGCGGACCCTCTACCTGGACCGGGAAGGCACCCTGTGGATCGGCACGGCTCGGGGCGGGCTCGATCGCCGCCGGCCCGATGGCGGCTTCGAGCACTTTCCCGCCGATCCCGGGAACCCCCGCGCGCTCGCGCACCCGAACGTCAGCGCGATCCATCAGGACCGCGAGGGAACGTTGTGGGTCGGAAGCCGCGGCGGGCTGGCGCGCCTGAATCGCGCCACCTCAGACTTCGACCGGTTCCGGCACGATCCGAAACGGCCGGACTCGCTGAGCGACGACACGGTGCTGTCGATCGCATCCGACGCGAGCGGTGTGCTCTGGCTCGGGACGCGCGGCGGGCTGAACCGTCGCGACCCCGTCACCGGCCGCTTCCGCGCCTTTCGCACCGTCGACGGCCTGGCCGACGACACGGTTTACGCGGTTCTGGAGGGCGCGGACGGCGAGCTCTGGCTGAGCACCAACAAGGGTCTCGGCCGGTTCGATCCGAAGTCCGGGACGTTCGACGGTTTCGAACGGCGGCACGGCCTCCAGGGCAACGAGTTCAACGCGGGCGCCGCGCTTCGCGACCCTTCGGGGCTCCTCCTCTTCGGCGGCACCGAGGGGTTCAACGCGTTCTTTCCGCGGGAGATCCGCAAGAACGCGGTGCGTCCGAACGTGGCCCTCACGGACTTCCTGCTCTTCAACGCGCCGGTGCCGATCGGTGGAGCCTCGCCGCTCGCGAAGGCGGCGCCGGTGCTCGACGCGATCACGCTGAAGCACGCCGATTCCGTCTTCGCGTTCGAGTTCGCCGCGCTCAGCTTTCGGCACCCCGAGTCCACCCGCTTCAGGTACCGCCTCGAGGGCTTCGACACGAGCTGGATCCCCACCGGCGCCGGCGACCGCAAGGCCGTTTTCACCAACGTGCCGGCGGGTCACTACCGCTTCCGGGTCGCAGCCGCCAACGACGACGGCGTCTGGAACGAGGACGGCGTGACCGTCGCCGTGACCATCCTCCCGCCCTGGTGGCTCACCGTGTGGATGAAGATCGTCTACGCGCTGCTCGCGCTGGGAGCGCCGTTCGCGTTCTCTTTCGTCCGGCTCCGGGCGTATCGGCGAAGGCAGGCCGAGCTGGAAGCCCAGGTCGCCGAACGCACGTCGCGCATCGCGCGGCAGAAGGACGAGATCGAGGCCCAGGCGGTCGCGCTCCGAGCGGCGAACGAGAAGCTCGTCGAGCTGGGCGCGTTCAAGGAAGGCCTCATGGGCATGATCGTCCACGACCTCAAGAACCCCTTGAACGCGATATTGAGCGGGCTCGAGCCGTCGTCCTCATCGGCTCCGCGCGGCGTGGTGAAAAGCGCGGCCCGACAGATGCTCAACCTCGTGACGAACATCCTGGACGTCCAGCGTTTCGACGAAGCGAAGATGCCGGTCACTCCGCAGCCCGTCGATCTGCGGGAGGTCGCGGCCTCCGCGATCGAGCAGGTCTCGTTCCTCGCGCGCGGGCGCCGCCTCGAGAACGAGCTGCCGCCCGGCACCTCGGTGTGGATCGACCCCGAGCTGGTCTCGCGCGTCTTCGTGAACCTGCTGACGAACGCGATCAAGTTCACGGGGGAGGAGGGACGGATCGAGATCCGGCAGGTTCAGGACGAAGAAGAACCTGGGTTCGTGCGGGTCGAGGTCGCGGACGACGGCGCGGGAATCCCCGCGCCGCGGCTCGAGCACGTCTTCGAACGCTTCGCCCAGGCCCAGGCCCGGGACTCCGGCAGCACGCGCTCGACCGGCCTCGGCCTCACGTTCTGCCGGCAGGCGGTCGAGGCGTTGGGCGGACGCATCGGCGTAACATCGAAAGTTCTTGAAGGTACGACGTTCTGGTTCACGTTGCGCAAGGCCGGCGTCGCCTCGGCGGACGGTGTGAGAGCGGCGGATTCGATTCTCCCGGTCCTCCCGGCGGAGCCCACCCTCACCGCCGGGGAGAAGCGCCTGCTCGCGCCTTACGCCGCCGAGCTGGCGACGATTCCCATCTATCGGGTCAGCGCGCTGAATGCCGTTCTCGCGCGCCTCGACGCCGACCTCGGTGAGCGCGGCTCCTCGTGGTCGTCCCGCGTGCGGGACGCCGTGTTCCTCGCGGACGAGGCCCGATTCCGGGCCCTCCTGGAGGAGGTCTGAACGTGGCGCCGGAGACTCTCCAGAAGGTCCTGATCGTCGACGACGAGTCCACCAACCTCCAGGTCATCGCGCGCGCGTTCGAGGCGATGCCGGACCGCCCGTACGAGGTCCTGCAGACGCTGTCGCCGGTTCAGGCGCTTTCGATCGCGCGAACGGAGCAGCCCGACCTGATCATCACCGACTGGGACATGCCCGGGGTCGACGGAATCGAGCTGATCCGAAGGCTCAAGGCCGACCCGGCCACCCGCGACGTCCTGGTGATCATGTGCACCGGCGTGATGACGACCTCCCGGAACCTCGAGGCCGCGCTCGACGCCGGCGCCGTCGACTACATCCGCAAGCCCGTCGACGCGCTCGAGCTCCTCGCGCGGACCCGCTCGATGCTCCACCTCGCCGCCACGCTGAAGCGGATGCGGACGCAGAACGAGGAGCTGGAGTGGATGGCGCGAACCGATCTGCTCACGAAGCTCCCCAACCGGCGGGACTTCCTCGAGAAGCTCGAGCGGCAGATGGCGTCGGCCCGCCGCCACGGCCGGACGTTCGTCCTCGCGATGGCCGACCTCGACGACTTCAAGGCCGTCAACGACCGGCACGGCCACGCCGCGGGGGACGCGGTGCTCGAGGGGGCGGCCTCGCTGCTGCGCCAGACGGTCCGCACCGACGACTACGTCGCCCGCTGGGGAGGCGAGGAGTTCATCCTGCTCTTCGCCGACACCGACCTCGAAGGGGGCCGCGTCATCGCGGAGAAGATCCGGCAGAACGTCTCCGAACGAAGCTGGGCGTTCGAGGGACGGGCGCTCTCGGTCTCGGTGACGATCGGCGCCTGCGCCTGCGACGGCCGGGGCGAGCTCGACGCGCTCCTGCGCCGGGCGGACGAGGCGCTCTACGAAGGGAAGGCGTCGGGCCGCAACCAGGTGATCGTCAAGGCCTGAAACGCGGCCCTCAGCGTTCCCGAGGGCCGCGCCGGCGTCGCGGACCGGGAGCCTGAATCTCCTCCCTCTTCACGTAGTGCGGGTGATGCGCGAGATCGACGCCGATGCCGCCGACGGCCGAGAGGATGTCCTCGATGTCGCGCAGCACCGAGATGACCCCGATGAAGCGCTTCCCGGCGCGCACGGGCGTGGCGGTGGC
>JAEUQS010000765.1 GCA_016789625.1 Acidobacteriota bacterium
GTACGCCACGAACGGCACGTTCGAGAAGGAGATCGGGCTCCCCACGTTCGGCACGGTGGGTGGCCTCGGCGGCCGCGCGACCGACATGGAGACGTACTACTCGTTCACGTCGTTCACGTTCCCCACGACGATCTACCGTTACGACTTCAAGACCGGCACGAGCGAGATCTTCAAGCAGCCCAAGGTCGACTTCGACCCCGCCGCGTTCGAGACCAAGCAGGTTTTCTACCCCTCGAAGGACGGCACCAAGATCCCGCTCTTCATCACCCACAAGAAGGGCCTCAAGCTCGACGGCAACAACCCCACGTACCTCTACGGCTACGGCGGCTTCAACGTGCCGCTCACGCCCGGCATGAGCGTGCGGAACCTCGCATGGATGGAGATGGGCGGCGTGTACGCGCAGGCCTCCCTCCGCGGTGGCTCCGAGTACGGTGAGGAGTGGCACCGCGACGGCATGCTCGACAAAAAGCAGAACGTGTTCGACGACTTCGCCTGGGCCGGTAAATGGCTCATTGCCAACGGCTACACGTCGCCCGCGAAGCTCTCGATCGGCGGCGGCTCGAACGGCGGCCTCCTCGTGGGCGCGACGCTCAACCAGCACCCCGAGCTCTTCGGCGCGGCCGTGCCGGCCGTGGGCGTCATGGACATGCTCCGCTTCCACAAGTTCACGATCGGCTGGGCCTGGGTCTCCGACTACGGCTCGGCCGACGACCCCGAGCAGTTCAAGACGCTCATCAAGTACTCGCCCCTCCACAACATCAAGAAGGGCACGAAGTACCCGTCGGTGATGGTGACGACGGCCGACCACGACGACCGCGTGGTGCCCGCGCACTCGTTCAAGTACGCGGCCGCGATGCAGGCGGCGCAGGGCGGCGACGCGCCGATCCTGATCCGCATCGAGACGAAGGCCGGACACGGCGCCGGCAAGCCCACGACGAAGCTCATCGACGAGGCGACGGACGTCCTCTCGTTCCTGTGGAAGAGCCTCGGCGGTCCCTCGATGCCCAAGAGCCAGATGTGAAGTCCGCGGAAGCGATTCCGCACGCCAGGCCGCGGGGAGCATCCGTGCTCCTCGCGGCTTTCTGCTTTGCGGCCGCCTGCGGTGTGGACCGTTCGACCGGCCAGCTCGACGTCGTGCTCAAGGGCGGCACGGTGTACGACGGCATGGGCGGGCCGCCCGTGGACAAGGACGTCGGCATCTGGGGCGATCGCATCGTGAAGGTCGCTCCGCCGGGCTCGCTCACGGGCAGGGAGGTCCGCGACGTCTCCGGCCTCGCCCTCGCGCCCGGCTTCATCAACATGCTCTCGTGGGGGCAGGAGTCGCTCCTCGTCGACGGCCGCGGCACGTCCGACGTGCTCCAGGGCGTGACGCTCGAGGTCTTCGGCGAGGGCTGGTCGATGGGCCCGCTCACGCCCGCGATGAAGGCCGAGATCCTCAAGCAGCAGGCCGACCTGAAGTTCCCCGTCCCCTGGGACACGCTGGGAGGCTCGCTCCGTGAGCTGACGAAGAAGGGCGTGACGATGAACGTCGCGTCCTTCGTGGGAGCGACGACGGTGCGCATCCACGAGCTCGGCTATGAGAACCGGGCCCCGTCTGCCGAAGAGCTCTCTCGGATGCAGGGCCTCGTGGACGCGGCGATGCGCGAGGGCGCGATGGGCCTCGGCTCCTCGCTCATCTACGCACCCGCGAGCTACTCGAAGACCGACGAGCTGGTCGCTCTGTGCGAGGTCGTGTCGAAGCACGGCGGCCTCTACACGACCCACATGCGCAGCGAGGGCGCGCGCCTTCTCGAAGCGGTGGACGAGGTGCTCGACATCCAGCGCCGCACGGGCGTGAGGGCCGAGATCTACCACCTCAAGGCGGCGGGCGAGAGCAACTGGCCGAAGCTCGCGCAGGTGGTCGAGAAGATCGAGAAGGCCCGCGCCGCGGGCGTCCCCATCACGGCGAACATGTACACGTACACGGCCGGAGCCACCGGGCTCGATGCCGCGATGCCGCCCTGGGTGCAGGAGGGCGGGCTCGAGGCCTGGATCGCGCGGCTTCGCGATCCTGCGCAGCGCGAGCGGGTCGTTCGCGACATGAACGACGCGGCGCCCGCGTGGGAGAACCTGCTGCGTGCGGCCGGCTCACCCGAGCGCGTGCTCCTCGTGGGCTTCAAGACGCCGGCGCTCAAGCCCCTCACCGGGAAGACGCTTGCGGAAGTTGCCACGCTCCGCGGCAAGAGCCCGGAGGAGACGGCCATCGACCTCGTGATCGAGGACGGCAGCCGCATCGAGACCGTGTACTTCCTGATGTCCGAGGAGAACGTGAAGCGCCAGGTCGCTCTGCCGTGGATGAGCTTCGGCTCCGACGCGGACGCGCAGGCGCCCGAGGGCCCGTTCCTGCTGTCGCGTCCGCATCCGAGGGCCTACGGCAACTTCGCGCGCGTCCTCGGCAAGTACGTGCGCGAGGAGAAGGCGCTCACGCTGGCCGAGGCGATCCGCAAGCTCTCCGCGCTGCCCGCGCTGAACCTCCGCATCCGCGACCGCGGCCTCCTGCGCGAGGGCTTCTTCGCCGACATCGTGGTGTTCGACCCCGCGAAGATCGCCGACCACGCGACGTTCGATGCGCCCCAGCAGCTCGCGACGGGCGTCACGGACGTCTTCGTGAACGGCAAGGCGGTCGTGAAGGCCGGCGCCGTCACGGCGGCGCGTCCCGGGGTCTTCGTGAAAGGTCCCGGCTTTCGCCCCTGAATTTGTTCAGCCCTCCGGGCCGGGAAACGCCTCCGGCGCGCTCTTGAAAAGGAACAACCCGGCTTGCGCCGGGTTGTTCGAAGGGAGGGAGGGGACGGAACGCGGCGCGGGGAGGGAACCGCGCCGCCGAAGGGCTTATTCGCCGACCTGGAGGGCTCCCTTGGAGCCGAGGTCGATCATGAGGATCTTGTTCGTGCCGTTGTCGGTGGCCCAGATGCGGCCGTCCGGCGCGAACGTGATGCCCTGGGGGTAGCCCGCGGGATCCGACGGGTACAGGCCCACGAGCTCGAGCGAGCGGATCTCGTCGGCCGAGACGGGGATCGCGATGTCGCTGAAGAGGCCCGTCGTGGTGATGCGGCCGATGGACTTCTTGCCGAGGCCCTCGGCGTAGTAGAGCGCGCCGTCGGGGCCCGCCACGATGCCGCGCGGCCCGCTCACCGGCTGGGGCGTCTTGAATTCCGTGATCGCGCCGCCCGTGGTGATGCGGCCGATCTTGCCGCCCAGGAGCTCGGTGAACCAGAGCGCGCCGTCGCCGCCGGTGACGATGCGGTACGGGCCGGAGTTCTCGGTGGGAACGGGGTAGATCGCCATCTCCCCGTCCACCGTGAGGCGTCCGATGGCATTCCAGCCGCCGAGGCAGAACCAGAGCGCGCCGTCGGGCCCGGTGGTGATGCCCTTCGGGTACGGCTCGTCGCTGACGATGCCGTTCTCCGGACGGCCGACGATCGGGAACTCCTTGATGCTGCCGTTCGCGGGGTCGAGCCGGCCGATGTTCTGGCCGTAGACCTCGCTGAACCAGAGCGCGCCGTCGGGGCCCACGGTGATGACGCCCGGCCGCGAGTTCGGGGTGGGCACGTCGTAGTGGGTGAGCCGGCCGTTGGTGCCGAGCTTGACGATGCGGTTCGCGACGCTCTCGGTCGCCCATACGTTGCCCTGCGCATCCACGGTGACGCCGGTGAGGCCCGCCTGCTGGCTGTCGGCCTGGACCCGCCGGAAGCGCCCGCCCGGGAGCATCTGGGTGATCGCGTTTCCGTAGAACTCCACGAACCAGACGGAGCCGTCCGGAGCGGTCGCGATCTCCATGGGATACGGCTGGCCCGCGCCCTGCTCGTCGGGAATCTTGAACTTGGTGACCTGCGCCTCCGCTTCGACCGCTGAACCCGCCAGGATCGTCAGCGCGAGAGCGGCCGAGGTGAGAACGGCCTTCCGCATGAGAGCCTCCTTGTTCCCGGGAGTGACCCGAGCGCCTCAGACCTAACGGCCTTTTTCGAACCACCTGGCCAGCCAGCCCAGGACCTCGCCGTACCACTTCACGGAATTCTGCCCCTTGAGGACCCAGTGGTTCTCCTCGGTGAAGTAGACGAGGCGCGAAGGAACCCCCTTGGCCTGGAGGTTTCCGTACAGCTCGAGGCCCTGCGTCACCGGCACCCGGTAGTCCTTCTCGCCGTGCAGCACGAGCATCGGGGTCGTGAAGTTCTTCGAGAACCGGTTCGGGCTCCACTTCTCGACGTTCTCGAGGTTCGTGAACGGGAAGCCGCCGTAGCTGTGCTGGCGGCCCAGCGTGCCGTCCGACGCCATCTGGCCGTGCAGCGAGTAGACGCCCGCGTGGGAGATCAGCGAGGCGAAGCGGTCGGTGTGGCCGGCGATCCAGTTCACGAGGTAGCCGCCGTAGGAGCCGCCGGCGGCGGCCATGCGCTTCTCGTCGACGAAGCCCTTCGCGAGCAGGAAATCCGTCGCCTTCATGACGTCGGTGAACGGCTTGTCGGCGTGCGCGCCCAGGATCGACTCGACCCACTTCTGGCCGAAGCTCGAGGAGCCGTGGAAGTTGACCATGGCCACGACGTAGCCCGGCGCGGCGAAGAGCTGCGGGTTCCAGCGGTAGCTCCACCCGTCGCCGAACGTGCCCACCGGCCCCCCGTGGATCATGTGGACGAGCGGCCACTTCTTCGTGGGTGTGAAGTCCGGCGGATAGAGGATGAACATCTGAACGTCGTCGCCGCCGGCGCCCGGAAACGTGACGTCCTCGACCCTCCCGAACGCGAACTTCGCCATGAGGGCGTCGTTCACCTGCGAGACGGGTTTCGGCGTGCCCCCGGCGAGGGGCAGCAGGTGGATCTCGGGGGCCGTTTCGAACGTGCTGAGCGAGAACAGGATCTCGTCCTTCGAGGAGACCTCCATGCCGCCCACGGTCCCGCCGCGCAGGAGCTGCTTCGGCGTGCCGCCCGAAACCGGAAGCGTGTAGAGGCCCGTCCGCGCGCGGACCTCCGCCTTGAAGACGAGCGTTTTGCCGTCGGCCGTGAACTGCCAGCCCGAGGGCACGTTGTCCCAGGCCTCGGTGAGGACCTCGACACGGCCGCTCGCGACGTCGAGGAGCGCGAGGCGCGTGCGGTCGGGGTAGCCGTCGCCCTTCGTCTCGCGGCCGAACGCGAGGGTCTTGCCGTTCGGGCTCCACCTCGGCGAGGAATCCTCGGCGGGGTTGTCCTTCGTGAGGTTTCGCGGCGTGCCGCCCGCGAGCGGCATCACGAAGACGTCCTTGTTCGAGGTGCGGTACGGCGCGGGGACGACGTTCGCCGCGAACGCGATGGATGCCCCGTCGGGCGAGAGGTCGAAATCGATCGTCTGGCCCGAGTCGATGAGGTCGAAGAGGCCCTTCCAGCCGGGCAGGAGGTCCACGGGCTTGCCGCCCTCGAGGTCGACCGAGAAGAGGCGCATCTGCTCGCCGTCGGTGAGCCAGGCGTCCCAGTAGCGGTAGATGCGGTTCTCGGTGACGCGCACCTTGGCCTTGCTCTTCTCGCGGGCCTCGAGCTCCTTCTTCGTGGCCTCGAGCGACTCGAAGCCGTCGAGGATCGCCGAGACGAACACGATGCGCCTGCCGTCGGGCGTGAACTTCGGCGACGAGGCCGAGATCGGCATCGACGTGATCCGCCGGGCCTCGCCGCCGTCGGTGGGAATCACGTAGACCTGCGACGCCTTATCGTCCTCGCGCCTGGAGACGAACGCGATGTGCGAACCGT
>JAEUQS010000166.1 GCA_016789625.1 Acidobacteriota bacterium
CGAGCTCCGGGCCCTCGAACACCAGGACCTCGCCCGCCACCGTTCCCGCCGCCGGGAGTCCTGCCGGGGAGATCGCGAGGTGCGTGAAGGCATGCTCCGGAAAGCGGCGCGATCTGAGGACGCGGCCCCCCGGAACCTCGCGCTCCACGAGGTGGCCGTGCTCGGTCGCGAGGAAGAGCGTGCCCCCTGGCCCGAACCTCACGCCGTACGCCGATCCTCCCTCCGTGTCCTCGAGGGTCGAATAGAGGGGCAGGACCACCGCGCCCGAGCGCGCGTCGACCACGGCGTTGGTGTAGGCGACGAAGTCCCCGGCGGGGGAGACATCGACGGCGAAGCCGTTCGAGAGGTCGCCCTGCGGCCTCTGCCAGAGCATCTCGAGGGTCGCGAGGTCCCAGGCCCGCACGCCCGACCGGAAGTCCAGCGCGACCAGCGTGCGGTCGCCAGCCCGGCGTCCGGGCGGCAGGAACGCGAGGCTCGTGATTCGCGAGCCGGGTCCTTCCAGAACGGCTCTCTTGCGCCCGCTCGAGAGGTCCCACACGATGACGGTGGTGTCGTCACCACCCGTGGCGAGCAGCCGGCCGTCGCCTGCGAACGCGACGCTGCGCACGGGTCCCGAGTGCTCGCGCAGGTCGCCCGTACGGGCATGGCGCGCGAGGTCCCAGAACGAGACGGACCCGTCTCCGTGGCTGGTGACGAGCGCGCGCGGCGAGAGGAAGGCCAGGCTCCACACGATGGCCTCGCGCTTCAACCGCCCCGCCTTCGAGAAGCCCGGGACGTTCCAGAGGATCACGTCCTCCGCGGCCGTGGCCGCGAGGGTGCCGTCGGGCGAGAACGCCACGGCCCTGCCGTGGTCCTCATGCGCTCTCTCTCTGTGGACCTCCCGTGCTGGTGCGAAGCCCGGAACGGGCGGAGCCCCAGGAGCCGGCCGGTTCCCTTCGAGCCCGCGCTCGACGAACGTGACGGTGCCGATGCCATCGAGCCGGCCGTCCCAGCGCCCGTCCGCGGACAGCGTGTCGCGACTGCATTGCCAGCCAGGTGGCGGGTCGGCCTGGGAAAGCACCCTGTGGCTCGTCAGGTCGAGGCGTGAGCCATTCCGCCAGTGCACCCAGCGCCCGCCCGGGTCCATGGCGGGATACTCGTCGGGGTCGGGCAGCTCGAGGAGCCGGCGGCCCGTCTCGGGCTCGAGCAGGTACGCGTAGGCGGGTCCGCTCACGAGGAGCGAGCAGCCGTCCTCTCCGAGCGAGATCCCGTAGACCGTTTTCGGGAGGTCGATCGACTGCACGAGACGCCCGTCCTCGAGGACGTCGAGATGCGCGGCGTCATCGGCCACGGCGAGGAGGCGTCCGTTTCCCGAGAGCTCGACGTCGAACGCGACCCGCCCTCTCACGCGGTGTGAAAAGAGGCGGCTTCGCGTGACCACGTCCCACAGAATGACGAGGCCGTCCTCGCCCGCGGTGGCGAGGCGCCGCCCGTCGGACGAGAGCGCGAGATCCAGCACGGCCGCGGTATGCCCGTCCGCGAGCTTGCGGGGCGCGCTCCATTCCTCTCTCACCGACAGCATCGCCGCGAGGAGGCCCGAGAGCGCGAGAACGGCGGTGACGAGCGCGAGGAGCCCCGTCGCGCCGCGCGTGACGCTGCGGACGTAGAGCCGCCGCTCCGGACCCTCGCCCGGGCGCACCGATCGAAGTCGCCACAGATCGGCGATTGGGATCCGCACTCCCGGGTCCGACGCGGACAGCGCGGTCCAGCGGCGAAGGAGGGCCCGGGCACGCGTCGTCTCCTCGAGAGAGGCCGCGACGAGGCGGCGCACGCGGTCTGCCAGGACGTCGTGCGCGATCTCCCACGTCTCGCCGTCGCCCTCGGGAGAGTCGACGAGGCGGGCTGCGCGGAGCGCGTCGAGCACGCTCCGCACGGGCTCCTCGCTTTCGCCGGAGCGCGCCGCGAGCTGGGGCAGGGTCAGCTGCTCCCGCGCCGTGTCGCCCGCGAGGGCCTCGAGCACCTGGAGCGCGAGGGAGCGCCGGCCCGTGGCGCGCAGGCTCTCCTCGAGGTGGAGCGTGAGCAGCACCTCGGCCCCGCCGGCTCTTCTGTAGCGCGCGAGATCGAAGAGCGAGCGCCGCTCGATCTCTTCACCCACGATCTGGAGCTCCACCGGGAGCACGCGGCCCTCTCGCGTCAGATCCGCGATGGCTCGCGCCACGAGCCCGTCCTCGAACGCGACCCCGGCCGAAGCGAGGGAACGCTCCATGACGCGCGTGGCCTGCTCGGGCGTGAACGGGCGGAGGGTCGTGAGCCGGCTCTCGCCGAGAGGGTCCTCGAGGACGCCGGAGAGCTCCGACGCCACGAGGTGCAGGCGGTCGGAGCGGATCGCGAGGACGGCGCGCACCGGGACCCGCGCGCGGTCGATCTCGCGGAGCAGCTCGAGCAGCCTCTCGCGGTCTGGGTCGCTCCGCCTCGAAAGGAGGGTCTCGGCCTGATCGAGAAG
>JAEUQS010000167.1 GCA_016789625.1 Acidobacteriota bacterium
GGCCTCCACGGTGATGGGGGCGTTGTGCGCGTCCAGGATCGACTTGACGATCGCGAGCCCGAGGCCGATGCCGCCGAACTTCCGCGTGGCCGTCGCGTCCGACTGGTAGAACTTGTCGAAGATCCGCGCGCGCTCTTCCTCGGGGATGCCGATGCCCGTGTCCGAGACGGTGATCTCGATGCGCCGTCCCGAGTCGATGGGCCGCGCGGCGACCTCGATCTCGCCGCCTTCGGGCGTGAACTTGAGCGCGTTGGTGACGAGGTTCTCGAGCACCTGGGTGAGCCGGTCGCGGTCGCCGTCCACGGGCTTCAGCTCGCCCTCGATCTTCATGCGGAGCGCGATCTTGCGTTTGCGCGCCTCGCTCTCGATGCCGGCCACGAGCTGCGCGATGAGCCGCCCGATCTGGAACGGCGCGGGGCGGATCGACACCCGCCCGAGCTCCATGCGCGAGAAGTCGAGCAGCATGTTGATCGTCTTGGTGAGCCGCTCGGAATTGCGGAGGCAGACGTCGAGGCCCTTGCGCTGCGCCTCGGTGATGGGTCCGAGCTGGCCCTCCTGGATGAACTCCACATAGCCGCGGATCGCGGCGAGCGGCGTGCGCAGCTCGTGGGAGACGTTCGCCAGAAGGTCGGTCTTCATGCGGTCGAGCGTCGCCAGCTCCTGGTTCGCCTTCTCGAGCTTGTCGACCTGTGTCCGGATGCGCTCGGCCATGCGGTTGAACGTCTCGGCCAGCTCCTCGATCTCGTCCCCGGTGCGGACGTCGATGGCCTTCAGCTCCTTGCCGGCCGAGAAGCCGCGGACCTCGTCCGTGAGGGTCAGGATCGGCCGGGCGACGCGGCCGGCCAGCCAGATGGAGACCGCGAACACGATGCCCAGGGACAGCGCCATGAGACCGAGGGTCGGCTTCATGTCCTCCCAGAGCCGGGCGTACATCTTGTCGTACGTGTACACGTAGAGAACCGAGTAGGGGTGCCGGCCCCACTCCTCGAAGTAGGGCGCGCCGACGAGCAGGATCTCGCCCAGCCCCTCGGACGTGTCATAGCGTTTCCACGCGTCGGGGCTCGCGGCGAGCGTGACGAGGGCGGGATCCGCGAGGCGTCGCTTCGGACGGTTCTCGAGGAGCGTGTACTCCGCGCTCTCGAAGGAATCGAACAGCACCTCGCCCGAGACCGAGAGGATGAGGATCCGGCGAAGATCCTCGTTCTTCTTCATCACCTCGCGGACGATCTCGCGCCACTTGTAGCTGCCCGACTTGTAGTACAGGCGCCAGGAGTCGCAGAGCTTCGTGACCGTGACCGAGGAGAAGCTGTCGGCGTAGTTCACCAGCATCTTCCGCTGGTCCTTGGCCCTGTACGTGAGGAGGACGCCCACCACGAGCACGAGCAGCACGCCCATCAGCGAAGACAGGATCAATGCGAAGCGCCGGCGAAGCGAGCGGCTCATCATGATGGGAAGGCGCGATCTTAGACCCGGAGACGCCCGCGAAAAAGAAAACGCCCCGAGGACGAGCCTCGGGGCGCCGGAAAAAGCGGACTTGAACTGGGGGTCTTACGACCTGCGGTCGGGGCCGTTGCCGCCCGAAGGCGTCTGGTCGCGGCGCGCGGCCTGGGCCTCATTGCCCTGGCGCGGTCCGCGTGCGGGACCGGGACCACGGCCTCCGGGCCGGAAGTGGCTGGGCCTCGGAGACGTGTGGCCGCCGGGAACGCCGCGCACCGTCTGGGCCACGTGAGCCTCGGCCGCCCTGCGGGCGACCTCGTGGAGGCGCTGGGCCTCGGCGTCGCGCTGCTCGTGGGTGCGGGGCGTGATCGGACCCTGCGAGGTGTGGACGCGGGCGGGTTGAGGAGCGGACCGGAACGTCTGGGCCGGACGCGCAGCGGGCTGCGAGAACTTTCGCTCGGCCTTCTCCTTGGCGCGGGCGCGCTCCGTGGCCTTGCGGGCCCGGATGTCGGCGATGCGCACGGCGATGGGCACCTCGAACTGCGACGGCTTCGAGGTGTAATCGAAGCCGGGGACGACGACGCGCGGGAGGGACTTTCCGATCGCGCGCTCGATGGCGCGGAGATCGGCTTCCTCCTCACGGCTCACGAACGTGTAGGCCTCGCCCGTCGCCTCGGCGCGCGCGGTGCGGCCGACCCGGTGGACGTAGTCCTCGGGCACGTGGGGCACGTCGACGTTCACCACGTGCGACAGCTCGTTGACGTCGATGCCGCGCGCGGCGATGTCGGTCGCCACGAGGATGCGGTAGCGCCCGTCGCGGAAGCCGTCGAGCGCGTCGGTGCGCTGGCCCTGCGAGCGGTTGCCGTGGATGCGGGCGGCCGAGACGCCGTTCTTCTCGAGGAACTCGAAGAGCCGGTTGGCGCGGTGCTTGGTGCGCGTGAACGCGATGACGCTCTTGATGTCGCCGCGGCCCAGGAGCGCGAGGAGGAGCGCGGGCTTGAGGTCCTGCGGCACGGGGTAGACCGCCTGGGTGATGCCCGTCGCGGGCATGGACTGCCGCTCGACGCCGATCGAGACGGGGTTCTTCATCATCTCCTTCGCCAGCGTCTGGATGGGCGCGGGGAGGGTTGCCGAGAAGAGCAGCGTCTGGCGGTCGTTCGCCGGGAGGTGGCGGATCACGCGGCGCACGTCGGGCAGGAAGCCCATGTCGAGCATGCGGTCGGCCTCGTCGAGGACGAGGACCTCGAGGTGCTGGAGCTTGGCGTACGGGCGCGAGAAGTGGTCGAGGAGGCGGCCGGGCGTCGCGACGATGACGTCGACGCCGGACCGGAACGCGTGCTCCTGGGGGCCCATGCCCACGCCGCCGAACACGGCTGCGCCGGAGAGCTTCGTGAAGACGGCGAGCTGCTGGAGATGCTCGTCGATCTGGGCGGCGAGCTCACGCGTGGGGGAGAGCACGAGGACACGGGTGACCCCGCGGGGCTTCTCGGCGAGCTTCGTGAGGATCGGGAGGAGGAAGGCGGCCGTCTTGCCGCTGCCCGTCATGGCGGCGGCGAGGAGGTCGCGGCCGGCCAGAACGTGCGGGATCGCGAGCTCCTGGATCGGTGTGGGCTTGTCGAAGCCCATCTTCTGGACACCCTTGAGGAGGTCCGGGTGGAGGCCGAAGGAGAGGAACGTCGACGGGAGAGCGGGAGTCACAGGGGACACGATGGGAGAAGTCATTCGGAGAACGAGATCCTTTCGAGGCGCACCCCGCTTCGGGATGCGTCCGCAGAAAAACCGGCTGTTACAGGGGGAAGGCGGACTCGCCGGAATGGGCCGCCGACCTTGCTGGGAACGCCACCTCGATTCATTTCGGGGCTCTTTCGAGCTCTCCGGAACGCAGGCGATACGAGCCGCAGCGCTCTCAGGGTCTCACATGAGACGGTGAAGGGCAAATGACGATGACGAGGGTTGTCCTTCGCGCGAGGACAACCTTCGACGATCTTGTCCTTCCGGCAAGGACAGCCCATTCCGGATTGGGGATCGAGAAACCCCCAGGATCAAGAATTTGTTCGGCCCTCCGGGCCGGGAAACGCCTCCGGCGCGCTGAATTTCAGCTCTTGCTGATGAAGCCCCAGGGAGAGGCTTTGCGCGCGGCGGGGTCGAAGACGCCGCGCCGCGCGGGATCGGCTCCCGCGTTCGCGATGGGGCGCACCACCGACATGATGGTCTCGCGGTGTTCGCGCACGAGCCTTCGCACCGGCACGCCGGTGGCCGCCTGGAGCAGGATCGGCTCGCTCTCGGTGCCCATCTTCGCGAGGTAGGCCTCCCAGATCGCCTCGTTCACGGGCATCCCCCGGAACGTCACGTTGGGCATCCTCCGGAAGCTTTCGGCCAGGAGCTTCAGCTTGCCGTCGAGCGCCTCGGGATCCTCCAGCGACTCGTTCTCGAACGGCGGGTGGGGCGTCGGGATGAACGCGTTCACGCTCGGCACGAGAGTCCCGAGGCGGCCGCGCTTGCGGCCCTCGGCCAGCATGATCTGGCGGAGATCGTCCACGAGGCGGACGATGTCGCGCACGTCCTCGTCGGTCTCGCCGGGCAGCCCCACCTGCAGGTAGAGCTTCAGGTTCGTGAAGCCGGCCTGCGCGATGAGCTGGACCTTCTCGCGGAGGAGCGCGTCCGACACCTTCTTGTTGATGGCCCGCCGAAGCCTTTCGTTGCCGGCCTCGGGCGCGATCGCGAGCGAGCGTTCGCCTTGCTTCGCGAGGATGGCGAGGATGGGCGCCGAGATCGCGTCGATCTTCACCGAGGAGAGCGCGATGTGGTACTCGAGCTCCGCGAGCCCGTTCAGGATCGGCAGGATGTCGGGGTGATCCGCGACGGCCGTCGCGATGAGGCCGATGCGGTTCGTGAGCGGACGGAGCCGGCGCGCCACGTCGAGCACGTTGTCGGCGGCGGTGCGCACCTGAGGGGCCATGGCGTAGGCGGCCCAGCAGAACCGGCACATCTCCGAGCAGCCGCGGGCGATCTCGACGAGGAGCTTGCCGGAGAGCTCCGTGTGAGGCGTGAGGATCGTCGTGTGGGGCGGCTCCCGGAGCGGTCCCTCGGCGGCCTTGAACTGCTGCACGACGACCTTGCCTTCGTCGGCGCCCTCGGCCCGCGGGCCGTGCACTGCAGGCACGTAGATGCCTTTCAGCGCGGCGAGAGCCGCGAGCGCCTCGTCGCGCGGGAGCTCCTGGCGCAGCACGTCGGCGATGCCGGCGGCGAGCTTCTCGCCGTCGCCCATCGCGAACGCGTCGACCCACGGAGTCAACGGCGCGGGGTTGATCCGGGCGCTGTCGCCGCCCACGAGGATGAGCGGGTCGCCCTCGCCCCGGTCTTCCCTGCGGAGCGGGATGCGGGCGAGCGGCAGGATCTTCAGGAAGTTGACGTAGTCCATCTCCCACGAGATCGAGAAGGCCACGAGCGGAAAGTCGCCCAGCGGGGTCTCGCTCTCGAGCGTCCTCGGGCCGCGGCGGTCGTCGTCGGCCTCGTCCCAGAAGAAGCGCTCGCAGGAGATGTCGTCTTCCCGGTTGAAGAGGCGATA
The DNA here is from genome assembly GCA_016789625.1 of Acidobacteriota bacterium. Taxonomy (GTDB): domain Bacteria; phylum Acidobacteriota; class Thermoanaerobaculia; order UBA5066; family UBA5066; genus JAEUQS01. The sequence continues at coordinate 5,006 of JAEUQS010000167.1, forward strand.
GACCCACTGGAAACCCAGGTTCGACATGCCCACGTCGTAGGAGCTCGGGAACCCCAGCGCGATGCGGTGCCGGCCCGCGAAGGTGATGTCCTCCGTGAAGGTTTCGGCAGCGAGGAGCGCGCGACGGCGCTCGGCGGAGGTGCGTCCGGGCAGGGGCATTTCGTTTCGGGCGGCGGGAACCGGCCCCGGCGATTGTAGGCGTCCCTCCATAATCCGGCCGGAAACCCGAACCGAACGGCCCGGAGCTTCGTTTACTACGGCGGAGGGACGCGATGTATTACGTGATCGGCGCGAACGGCAACCAGTACGGACCGGTGGACGAGGCCACGATCCGCTCCTGGATCGCGGACGGGCGCGTGGCGGCGTCGACCCTTTCCTTCGCCGTGGGGGAATCGCAGTGGACTCCGGTGTCGAACCGGCCCGAGTTCCGGGAGGCTCTCGGCACGCCCTCGCAGGGCTTCGCTGCCGTGCCGCCGCCTCCTCCCCCGCCCGGCACCCCTCCCCTCGCGGTGTCGCCGCAGATGCCGCGCGAGTGGATCGTGGCGCTCCTGCTGTCGATCTTCCTGGGCATGTTCGGCGTGGACCGCTTCTACACGGGGCACATCGCGTTCGGTCTCATCAAGCTCTTCACGGGAGGCGGCTGCGGCGTGTGGTGGATCATCGACGTCATCCTGTACGCGACCGGCGCGGTGAAGGACGCCTGGGGCCGCCCGCTCGTCAAGACGATCTGAATTTGATCCTGGGGGTTTCTCGATCCCCCCAGGCCCCCCGAGGGAGCCAATCGCCCGTTTTCCGGGGAAGAGCAGACCTGATCCTGGGGGTTTCTCGATCCCCCCAGGCCCCCCCGAGGGAAGTGCCGTCTACTTCGGCTTGAGCCCGAAGAGCGCCTCGAACGCGTCGCGACAGGGGCCGCGTCCGAGGCGCACGGCGGCCCGGCCCGCGGGGGTGGCCGCCAGCCTCTTCACCGCGATGGCGCGGGCGGCCTCCTCGGTGTCCTCGTCCTCCGGGTCGACCTCGAGATCCTCTTCCCCTTTGTCTCCGGGTTGCGCACCCGCTGAAACGCCGGGGCTGAGCGGATGCCGCGGCTTGAGGCGCGACCTCTCGCAGGAGAGCTCGGAGAGCCGCTTCGCGACGCTCGTGTACGGGTCCCGGTTCCAGCGCGCGAGGAGGTCCACGAGCGCCCCCGGGACACAGCTCTCGGCCAGAGACTTCGAAAGCCGCTCCTCCGCGAGAGCCCACGCGCGAGAGGGCGTATCGGTCTCGAGGGCCTCGAGACCCGCGGCCGCCATGTCCGCGTCGGGCACGGTCCGGCAGATGTCCTCGAGCGCGCGGAATCCCTCGGCCCCGTACGGCGAGAAGAGCTTCACGAGGCCCTCCTTGCCGATGCAGCGCAGGCAGCCCGTCTTCACCGCGAGGACGAGGTGCGGAAACGCGGCCGCGTCGCCCGTGGGCGCGAGCTTCTTCACGGCGTCGGGCCACAGCTCGTCGTTCTCGAGCAGCGCGCCCAGCTTCTCGCGCACCTTCTCGTTCGAGACGCTCTCGTCGGGAACGGCCGCCAGCCAGCCCTCGAGCACCTCGGACGACGCGTCCTTCCCGGGGATGCGCGCGGCGGCGCGCCGGCCCGCCGCCGCGGAATCGACCCGGCGAAGCGCCCCGGCGAGGAAGGTCTCCTCCTCGCTCGAAAGCCCGTCCACCTCGAGCTCGGCCTCGAGGAACCGGGCGAGAGCGGGGGTCGGCGCGGAGTAGACGCTCGAGTCGAGCACCATGCGCCGCACCTCGAAGCTCAGCTCGCGATTCCGGAACACGCCGAGGATCTCCTCCTGGGCCGCCCGGCCGCCGGCCACGCGCTCCAGCGTCGAGACGACGGCCATCTCGGGCAGGAGGCGCGTGCGCTCCCCCAGCCCGGCCAACCGCAGAGCGCGCGGCGTTCCCCGGCTCACGATTCCCAGATAGGTCCCGAGCGTCTTGCAGTAAGGGTCCGTCTCGTCGGGGCCGCCGTCTCCGGATTCCTCGGCTCCCGGATTCAGGAAGCTCAGGCAGGCACCGGGATCCCGGCTCTTTCGCCGGGCCGCGAGGAACAGCTCCTCCGCGAGGCCGGCGACGGTCTCAGCCGGAAGCGACGGCTCGGTTGCGAGCGCCGAGAGGGCGATGTCGAAGGGCAGGGGTGAGGCGTCGGCCAGGAGGCTCTCGCGGAACGCGGCCTCCGAGAGCGGCAGCTCGTGGAGAGCCCACAGCGCCGCGACGCCCGCCCGCACGGCGGGATCGCGAAGGGACGTCAGGGGGCCCAGGCGCGCGAGCCGGGCGGCCATGGTGGCGCGCCTCTCGAGCTGGCGGCCGCGCACCTCGACGAGCTCCTTCTCGCGTTCCTCGTTGAGCCCGTACGAGCCCGAGAGGTACTCGGCCATGTCGAGGGAATCGGGATCCAGCGCCGCGACGACGGCGCTGACGCGCGGAGCCCCGCCCCCGGCGAGGCAGGCGAGAAGCGTGTCCTCGTTGCCCTCTGCGGGAACGTGGAATCCGTCCCAGCGGCCTTCGGGGACTTCCTTCGCGGCGTCGAGCCGGGCGCGATCCAGCGCGAGCACGGTCTCGACGAGCGCGGGCGGCACGTGGGAGAGGAACGCGCGCTCCGCGCCGGGGCTGCCTTTGGTGAAGGCCTCGGCCGCCGCGGGACCGGTCCAGCCGGGCGCGTCCTTTCCGAGCGCCTCGAGGAGGGCGGGCGCGAAGAGGTTACGGAGCTTCGGGGGGAGGCTCGTGATCCTGGCGAGGAGGGGAGACGCGGGCACGGGCTTCCCCGTCTTCTTCGTCCTGCTGCCGGCCGTTGCCTTCTGAACGAAAAAGCCCGTCCAGGGCGCGAGGTTCGTCTCGGCCACGGTCAGATCGACCTTCGGGGCCTTCGCGAGCCGGTCGAGGGCGCCTGCGGGATCTCTCGCGAGCACCGCGCGAAACGCATCGAGCGGAGCCTCGGGCAGGAGCGCGAGGTCGGCCCAGTCGGCTCCGGTGGCCTTCTCGCCGAGCTCCGAGAGGCGGCGCGCCAGAGCGCGGGTGCGCTCCACGGTGCTCGCGGCGACCGTCGGATCGGCCGACAGCGCGAACCGCCCCGACTCCCGCAGCTCGGAGTCGAAGACGACGGCCTCGAGGCGCGACACGATGAGGAGGCCGCCCGTCTCCAGGGGATGGAGGCCCGTGAAGCCGTCGAACGCCCCGAGGTCGCGGCGCAGCACCGTTTCCCCCGCGGGGCTCAGGGAGAAGCCTTCGAGCACCGACCGGCGGCCGTCGTACTCCCGCGTGACGAACGTGAGGCGGCCGGCCGAGGGATAGACGTCCAGGACCTCCGCATCGCACTCGGCCTTCTGGTACTTCACCTCCGCCACCTTGGAGCCGGCGAGCGCGAACGCGTAGAGCGCTCCCGAAGAGAAGCGCCGCTGCAGCACGAGACCGGCCGCGGAGACGTGGAGGGACGTGCCCGACGGCTTGCCGAGGCTGCGCGTGGCGATCGGGTCTGCGAGCGTGAAGACGGGGACGCCCTCCTCCGAGGCCGAGGTGCGCTGCACCGTGAGCGCCCGGCCGTTTTTTCCGAGGCTGTAGACCGCGGCGCCGAACGGCACGGGCGCTGCCCCCTGAGAGACGACGCGCCGCTTCGTGAGGATCGAGCCGTCGCTCGAGCGGAACGTGTAGCTCGCGGCCACCTCGGAGGTCCCCGATCCCCGTCCGATCGGATAGCGCGTCCGGCTCGTGACGCGGCGACCGTCATCCTCCATTCCCAGCACCACGTACTCTTCGCGCGCGGCCGCGTACGTGGCTCGCAGGCCGCCGGACGCGTCGCGCAGAACGAGCTTCTCGCTCGCGGCAGTGAAGAGGAGACCCCCGGGCGTGACGCCGTTTGCCTGAACGGGAAATCGGGGGGGAGCCGGGGTCTCGGCCGACGCCGGGCTTGCGAGGAGCGAAGCGAGGAACACGGGAGCAGCGAATCCGGCTCGCCGGAGGCGTTTCCCGGCCCGGAGGGCTGAACAAAACACGAGTGCCGATCTCATGAGGGAGGTTCTGCTTTCTGGGGTCCGCGAGGCGCGATGCGCACCTCGACTTTGTAGCCGAAGGCCGTGCCCGCGCCCTCGAGGAGCTCCCTCGCGTGCGCCTCGGCTTTCGCATCGAGCCCCGCGTCCTTGGCGGCCCGCGCGAGCGCCCCGCGCGACCAGGCCATCCAGCGGGTGCGGTCTTCGGGGGTGATCGGGTTCATCCAGCCGGACTTCTCGTCGAACCACTCGAGCTTCGCGTCGACGGAGAGGACCTTAGGCGGAGGCAGGGTCACGAGGATCCGCCGGCGGGCCTCGTCCACCTTCACGTCGAGGCCCTCGTCGAGGTCGAAGCCGCCGAGCACGCGGCCTTTGAGCCGGAGCGTCGCGGCCTTCGGGAAATCGAAGACCGCGACGGTGCGCACTTCCTCGTAGCGCACGACGTCGGCCACCTCGATCTCCACGGTCGAGAGCCGTGCGATCTTCTTCACCGCGAGGACGACGGGCGCGCTCGACACCGAATTGCCCGGTGTCCGCGAACGGCCCGCGCACCAGCCGATGCCGCCGGCCAGGAGCAGGGCGATGAGAAACCCCAGGGCGATGAGGGCCGAGAGGGCGATTCGGGGGCGAAAGGTCTGGATCACGTGTGGCACTTCCGGTGGGCGCGCGCCGCGCCCGTCTCGTCATAATCGCTCACGGAGGTCCACTCCATGGCTCGCTCCCGCACTTTGACCCGCTTTTTGCTCTCCGGTCTTCTGATCACGGGTGCTTTCCGGGCTCCGGCCGAGGAGTCCGCCCGCCGCCGTCACGACATGCCGCGGCTCCGGGCGGAGTGGAACTCCAGCTTCCGGCTGGATCGGGACGGCCATGTGGACGCCCGCAAGCGGCAGGCGGCACTCGAGAAGGCCTGCGAGGTACCGGCCGACCCTTCGATGCGCCGAAACGCGTTGGCGCCATCGGCGGGGTGGGAGTTCGTCGGACCGCAGCCCATGAAGAGCTACGTCTCGAGGAATCCGCCCTTCGACTTCGGGAACCTCGCGGGGCGGCTCACGGCCGTCGCCATCCATCCGCAGAACCCGCAGACCCTGCTCGTGGGCGCCGCCACCGGCGGCATCTGGAAATCCACCGACGGCGGGACGAGCTTCCGGCCCGTGGCCGACTCCGCGCCCGCGCTCGCGATGAGCCAGATCACGTACTCGCGCTCGAACCCCCAGATCGTGTACGCCGCGACGGGTGAGGCCGACAGCGCCGACCTCGAGTTCCGTCCCAGCCGGAGCTTCGGGACGTACCTGGGCGCCGGGCTCCTCAAGTCCGTCGACGGCGGCGATACCTGGGCCCGCATCGACGTGGACCTGCCGTCCAACTCGGTGCTCTCCCGCGTGGCCGTGAAGGGCGACGACCCGCAGATCGTCGTGGTGGGCGTCTACGTGGTGCAGGACCTCGCCGCGAACTCGGCCCGGGTGGGCGGCATCTTCCGCTCGACCGACGGCGGCGTGCACTTCAGCAAGACGTTCGCGCACGCCGTCTCCGATCTCGCTTCCGATCCGAACGACGCGGGCACGCTCTGGGCCGCCTTCGGAGTCACCGGAGGCTGCGCGACCTGCAGCGACGCGAGCGGCGTCTACCGCTCCACCGACTTCGGGCTCACGTTCACGCCGTCACTCACGGCCACCGTCGGTGGGGCGACCTTCCCGCAGGTGCTCGGCAACGTGAAGCTGGGCCTCACGAAGACGCGGCCCGTCGCCATCTACGCCTCGGTGCTGGACACGAACAGCGAGCACGGCAGCGGCGCCGGCATCTACCGCTCGACGGACGCGGGGACGTCCTGGACGCGCCGGACGACGCACCCCGACATGTGCGGCTTCCAGTGCGAATACGACCACTACATCCTCCCGAGCCCCACCGCGCCCGACACCGTCTACTTCGGCGCCGTCGACCTCTACAAGTCGACCGACGGAGCGGCCACCTGGCGCAAGCTCACGGACGTCTACGTGACGGGCGGCTCGGTGCATCCGGACCACCACGCCGCGGCCATCCCCGACGGCGCGCCCAACACCGTCTACTTCGCGCACGACGGGGGCCTCAACCGCTCGACGGACGGAGGCGCGTCGTTCCAGAACCTCAACACGACGCTCGGCATCTCGCAGTTCAACACGCTGGCCCTCCACCCCACGCGGTCCGACTTCGCCATGGGCGGCACGCAGGACAACGGCAACCAGAGGTTCGCGGGCAGCCTGACCTGGACCGACCGCACGGGCAGCGACGGCGGCTTCAACCTCATCAACGCCCGTGAGCCCAGCCAGATCCTGGCCGGGAACTATTACGCGTACATGAACTTCTCGTCGAACGGCGGTGAGACGTTCCGCGAGGCGACGGCCTACGGAAAGCTCATGGACAACGACGGCTTCCCGCTCGAGACCATGCGTTTCTACCCGCCCGCGGTGGCCGCTCCCGGGAACCCCGACCTCGTGTTCTTCGCCACGAACCGCATCTGGGCGAACCCGACGTTCGGTCTCAACGCCGACCTCTGGGCCGCCCGCTCGCCCCTCCAGATCGTCACGAGCGGAAGCATCACGGCGCTCGCCGTGGGCGGCGACGGCAGCGGACCGATGTGGATCGGCACGAGCACCGGACGCGTCCTCTTCTCGACCGACGGGGGCGCCACGTTCACGGATCGCACCGGAGACCCGCTCGCCGGGGGCCTGCCCGGAGCGCTCGTGTCGCGCATCGCGATCCTTTCCGAGGACGGTCGCACGGCCCTGGTGGCCCTTGCGGGGTACGGCGGGCTGCCCTCGAAGCATCTCTTTCGCACGACCGACGGCGGCCTGAGCTTCGCGAACGTGACGGGCAACCTGCCCGACGTTCCGATCTCGTCGCTGGCGGTCAACCCTCAGGACCCGAACGATCTCTTCGTCGGCACCGACGCCGGCGTCTTCCGCTCGCAGAGCGGCGGCGCCGCGTGGACGGCGTTCCGCGAGGGCCTGCCGTTCGCGGGTGTCTACGATCTGAAGTTCCACCCCGCGACGCGGGATCTCTGGGCGGCGACGTACGGCCGCGGGATCTACCGGCTCTCCTCCTCGGGCACCGCCGGGGTCGCTCCCACGGCGGAGTTCGCGTACCAGCCGCCCGTGCCCGCGCCGCTCCAGAGCGTGCTCTTCTCCGACCGGTCCGTGGGCGGACCCACGAGCTGGCTCTGGGACTTCGGCGACGGCTCGAGCGCAACCGAGGCGAACCCGCGCAAGACGTTCGTCGCGAACGGCTCCTACACCGTGAAGCTCACGGTGACGAACGCGCTGGGCACGAGCACGAAGACGCAGAACGTCATCGTCGCGACCGGCGTCGCGAGCCCCGTCACGCTGCAGGTGCCCGTGGTGCTCGACGTGTTCGGTCTTCCGCCCACGCACTTCACGTCAGACCTCGTCGTCGGGAATCGCGCGCCCCGGGAGACCCGCCTCACGGTCCAGTACCTTCCCGCGCCGGGCACGCCGGGCGCGGACGGTCCCCGCTTCGGGCTGACGCTCGGCAAGGGCAGAGAGCTCCGCGTGGACGACGTCATCGCGTTCCTGAGACAGAACGGCTACGACCTGAACACCCCCGGCACCAAGGTGGGGACGCTGCGCATCACGTTCGAGGACGTGGACGATCCCGGCCTCGTCTTCGCCGGATCCCGCACGTCGACGCCCAACCCGAACGCCGCGATCGGCGGAGCGTTCGGCCTCTTCGCGGGGGCCACGAACACCGCGGCCGCGCCCCAGACCGTCGCGTTCCTCGTGGGTCTCGTGGAGAACGCCACCGCGCGCACGAACCTCGCCGTGGTCGACGTGCCGGGCGGATCCGGACCCGCGCAGCTCTCGATCCAGATCTACGACGGCGACACCGGGACGCCCGCGGGGCCGCCAATCGTCGCGACGCTCGCGAGCGGCGAATGGCGCCAGTACGGCTCGATCCTCGCGGCCACGGGCACGAAGCAGGGCTACGCCATCATCACCCGCACGGGCGGGGGCTCCAACCGCTTCCTCTGCTACGCGGTGGTGAACGACGGCGCGACTTCCGGCGGGGGCACCTCCGACGGCAGCTTCATCGGCCCGGACGCGGCGGCCGGGCTCGTGCCCATCGTGCTCCGCACCTCCACGTTCGCGAGCGAGCTGGTCCTCACGAACACGTCGGTGACCGCCGCGCCGGCGCAGATCACGTACGTTCCCGCGGCGGCGCTGGGCGCGACGGCCACGACCCCGCTCACGGCGAGCGTGAACGTCCCGCCCGGGCGGCAGCAGCGCTTCCCCGACGCCATCGCCTGGCTGCGCGACACGCTGGGCCTGCCGCTCGCCGCGGGCAACGCCACGCAGGGCGGCACCCTCACCGTCACCGGCGTGAGCGCCTACGTCCGCACCTACAACCCGAACCCCGACACCGCCGTGGGCGGCACGTTCGGCCTCGCGTACCCCGCGATCCCGGCCTCCTCTCGCGCCAGAACGGAGGCCTGGGTGCACGGTCTCGTGCAGAACCTCTCCACGCGCTCGAACCTCGCGATCGCCGACGCACGGCCCGCGGGCTCGGCGCCCGCGGTCTACACGGTCGACGTCTTCGATCCCGTAGCGGGCGACGGCGTCACCCCCAAGGCCACGTTCACGGTCACGCTGGGCCCCGGCCAGTGGTACCAGGAGGGGCTCGTCCTCAACCGCGCGGGGCTCTCGAGCGGCTTCGTGCGCGTGAGGCCGCAGCAGGGCAGCTCCGACTTCGTCGTCTACGGCATCCTGAACGACGGTGCGTCGCCGGGCCAGCGCACGTCCGACGGCAGCTATGTGGGGATGAGCGGGGTGAAGTAGGCCGGCTTGATACACCTGCATCGGCTGCGGGGAACGGGCCGCGGGAGCATGCTTACGCGGTGACCACTAGAATCAGGCAGCAGTCTTGCGAACAACCATCCGGAGGGAGTCGCCCATGACCCGTTATCGCTCCGTCGTCGTCCCCGTGCTCGCCGCGCTCGTTCTCGCGGCGCCGTCCACCCTGTTCGCGGCCACCCAGTGCCGGGTCGTCGGCACCGTCAGCGACGGGGAGGGTAAGCCTCTGCAGGGCGTCAAGATCACCATCACGACCCCGGCCATCACGACCTACAAGCTCGCGCTCGAGACCAAGGCCAAGGGCGACTGGGGCACGATCATCAACGACGGCACGCTGCGCTACAAGCTCAAGTTCGAGAAGGAAGGCTACGGCCCCGTCGAGCAGGAGAAGAAGTTCCCGATCGGCGAGACGACGGTCGTGGACATGAAGCTCTACACAGCCGCTCAGATCCAGGCCCAGCAGGGCGGTGACAAGACCACGGTGCGCGAGACGAAGGCCGATCCGTTCACGGCGGCCTACAACGAATCCGTCGAGAAGTTCCAGGCCGGAGACCTCGCCGGAGCGTTCGCCAAGGCCGAGGAGTGCGTGGCGCTCGAGCCCGCCAAGGTCCAGGCGCTCGACCTCGCGACCAAGGTCGCGTTCAAGGCGCAGAACTGGGCCAAGGTGATCGAGTACGGCGAGCGCGCCCTCGCGCTCGACGAGGACAACCCGCCGCTCGCGGGCATGCTGCTCGAGGCCTACACCAAGACCGGCAACAAGGAGAAGGTCAAGGCCTTCGAGGCCAAGTTCGCGGCCGCCAATCCGGACAAGCCCGAGGTCATGTACAACAAGGCCGTCGAGCTCTACAACAAGAACGACTTCAAAGGGGCCGAGCCGCTCCTCAAGAAGGTCGTCGCGGGCAAGGCCGACTTCGCGCAGGCGCACTACCTCCTCGGCATGTGCTACGTGAACCTCAACAACATGCCCGGTATGAAGACGCACCTCGGCGAGTACCTGAAGCTCGACCCGAACGGGAAGGACGCGAGCACCGCCAAGGAAATGCTGGACGCGTTCAAGTAGGACCGGAGGCCGACATTCCCACCATCATCGGCGTCGCCGGCGGGACCGGCTCCGGCAAGACCACCGTCGCTCAGGCCATCCAGCAGGGCGTGGGAGCGGATCGCATGGCGGTCCTCTCCCACGACGCGTATTACAGGGACTTCGACGATCTGCCGCCCGATTCCCTCGGGCACCGCAACTTCGACCACCCCGATTCCCTCGAGACCGAGCTCCTCATCCGTCACCTGCGGGCGCTCAAGAGCGGTGCGGTGGTCGAGGCGCCCATCTACGACTTCAAGCGCCACGCCCGGGCGCCCGAGACGCGCCGTGTGACGCCCCGCAAGGTCGTCCTCGTGGACGGCATCCTCCTCTACGCAGAGCCCGAGCTGCGCAAGCTCTTCGACGTGCGGATCTACGTGGACACCGATGCCGACCTCCGGCTCATCCGGCGCATCCGCCGGGACATCGCCGAGAGAGGCCGTACGTTCGAGAGCGTCGTTACACAGTACGAGGCCACCGTGCGCCCCATGCACCTCGAGTTCGTCGAGCCCTCGAAGCGCTATGCGGACATCATCATCCCCGAGGGCGGCGAGAACAGCGTCGCGCTGGATTTCCTGATGGCCCGCCTCGAGCAGATCCTGGGTCCGTAGGCCCTATCCGGGCCTTCGTCGGATAATCCTCGGAAGATACCTCCGGAGGTTCCGATCATGGCCATCCTCGTTCGCTTCCTCTCAGGCTCTCTCGACGGGCGCGAGTTCACGTTCGACCGGGACGTCATCCGCATCGGCGATGCGGAGGATGCAGACCTGCCGGTCAATCCGGAGGGGCCCGGAGACGCCGGGGCGCGGGACCGCGTGATCGAGGTGTTGCGTGACGGCAACACGTTCCGCGTGATGTCCATCGGGAACCGCGAGCTCTCGGCGCAGGGGGACACCACCATCGATCGCAGGGTCGAGGCGGGGGAGGAGATCCGCTTCGGAGCTTGGGGACCCGTGTTCGCCGTCTACGTGGCCGAGGCGGGCCGTGGCCGCATGGGCACGACCGCGCCGGTGAGCCTCGACGAGACGAGCCCGTCCGGCTCGCGCAAGCGGAAGATCGTGTTCCAGACGCCCTCGGGCGAGACCCCGGTGGGCCCCAAGACCGTCTTCATGATGATCCAGGATGCGCTGGGCCGCGCGCGGGAGACCGACGCCGGCGTCATGGAGCGCGGCACCGTCTTCGTGCGCAACATGATCACGCAGACGCTCGAGCGCTCCACGCGCTCGCTCAAGATCGGCCTCGCGCTCATGGGCGGCGCGCTCGTCATCCTCTCGTTCGTCCTCTTCTCGAGCATGTCCAAGATGCGCCAGGCGGCGCGCATCGCCGCCGTCACGGCCGACCAGAAGGTCCAGGGCGTGAAGGAGGAGCTCGGCAAGGAAGTGGATGCCCTCAAGGAAGAGCGCTCGCGGCTCCAGTCGGAATCGCAGAGCCTCACCGAGAAGCTCGGTCAGGTGGAGAAGACCGCGAGCGGCGGACAGGTCGCCGTCGGCGAGCTGCGCAAGCGGCTCACCGAGGCGGAGGACCGCCGCAAAGAGCTCGAGGCCCGGCTCACGCGGGCCATGGCCGCCATGGACCAGGATCGCGCCGCGATGGAGGCCGAGCGGCAGCGCCTCGCCCGCGAGCGGGCCGAGTCCGAGGCCGCGCGCAGAAGGGCCGAGGCCGCAGCCGCCGAGGCCGCCGCCGCTGCTGCCGCCGCGGCGACCGCATCCGAGACGGCCCCGGCCCCCGAGCCTGCAACGGTGAGGCCCGCGCAGACGCCGCAGACGCCTCCTTCGGGCTCGTGATCCGCTTCCGCCTCCTTGCGGCCGGCTTCGCCTGCGCGACGCTCTTCGAGGCGTCCGCCGAGGCTCAGAGAAAGAAACCGGCGCCCGCGCCCGCCGCCACGACGGCCTCCGCCGCGGGCGCCACCAAAGAGGCTCCCGCCGACGAGATCTACCGGCTCGGCCGGGAGGCCCTGGGCCGGGGCTCCTTCGAGACGGCCCTGCGGCTCTTCCGCGCGCTCTCCGGGGAGGCGCGCTGGGAGACCGATCCGCGCTTCGTGTTCAACCGGGCCCAGGCCGCGCGCTACGTCGGTGAGGCCGGCGAAGCGCTCCACGGCTACACGCGCTACCTCGAGCTGGACTCGAAGGCCGCGGACGCTGCCACCGTGCGCGAGGAGCTCGCGCGGCTGCTGAAGACCGCTCCCGAGCCCATCCGGAAGTACTTCGCGACGGCGCTGCGGGACGACTGGGAGAAAGCCCTCCGCGATACCGAGCTCGAGCGCGCTCTCCGCGAGGCCCCGGCCGTGAAGATCAAGGTCGCGTTTCGCCGGGACGGCGCTCCGCCGGGAGAGCCGCTCACGGTCTATCTCTTCGCGGGCCGGGCCGTCTTCTTCACGGCGAAGAACGACGAAACCGAGAACGCGGTCTGGGAAACCTGGATCGTGCCCACGCTGCCCGTCCTCGCGCCGGAGGGCATGGGCGCCCCGCCCCTCCTCGCTCTCCCCGCGGGCCGCCCGTTCGTCGTCGAGCTGGGCGTCAACCTCGTGAGCAAGCCGGTGGTGCTGCGCGCCCCGCCCGTGCCGGGCTTTCCGGTGGATCCGGAGACCGAGGCCTGGAAGCTCGAGATCGTCGTCGAGCTCGACCGGCTGGGGCCGCCCGTGTTCGTGGCGCTCGGACGCGCCGGGGTCTCGCTCGCCGACGTGCGCTCGGCTCCGACCGAGCCCTTCCTGACCATCGGGAAGAAGAAGCGGGACGTGCCCTCCGTGGCGACGCCGATCTCCTTCGGGCCGCGGCCCGTGAAGGCCGACTCGAAGCTGTGGAGCAAGGTTCCGCTTCTCGTGGTGGATCTTCCCGGCAAGGACGCCGAGGTCGAGCGCTGGGCGGGCCCACTGGGCGCTTTCGACGTGGTCAACCGCTTCGGCCGCGTGGACGGAAGCCGGCTCTACGTGCGGTCCACGCCCGACGGCCCCTCGCTCCAGGCGCTGCCGCGATAGGCCCTGCGGCGACGAGTCCGCGCGGCGTCCTTCGGCGCCGCGGGGAGGCCCCGGCCCCGGGCGGTCATACAATGACGGAGCTTGGCTCCGGATCCCAACCTGATACCTGGCTTCACGATCGAGAACCGCGTGGCCTCGGGCGGGGTGGCCTCCGTCTTCCGTGCGCGGCGAGAGCCCGACGGACTCGAGGTGGCTCTCAAGGTCATGTCGCTCGCCGACATGGACCCCGACTTCCACCCCGTCGAGCGATTCAAACGCGAGGCCGTGCTTCTCGAAAGGCTCAACCACCCGTCGCTTCCCCGCTTCTTCGGCTTCGGGGTCACCGAAGGCGGGCTCGGCTGGATCGCTCTCGAGCTCGTGAAGGGCCAGCCCCTCGGCGCCTTCAAGGACCGCACCGTGGTGGACCTCCTGCCGATCTTCATCCAGACGGCCGAGGGTCTGCAGGCCGTCGCTCAGGAAGGCATCGTCCACCGCGACATCTCGCCCGACAACATCCTCGTCGAGGAGCGGCACGGCCGGGCGCACGCGCGCCTCATCGACTTCGGCATCGCGAAGGATCTTCTCGCGGGCGACGAGGGCGGCGGCGGTCTCACGCAGCACGGCTCGTTCATCGGCAAGCTGGCGTACGCCTCGCCGGAGCAGCTCGTGGGGCTCCCGAAGGGCGAGACGATCGACTTCCGGAGCGACGTCTATTCGCTCGGGATGACGATGTACGAGCTCCTCACGGGCCGGCGCGCCGTGAAGGCCGACGGCCTCAGCGAGGTCGTGGACGCGCACATCAAGGGCAACTTTCCTCCGCTCTCGATCACGGGGGAGAAGGGCGGGCCCGCGCCGCGGCTCCAGGCCCTCGTGACCCGCATGATCGCGCGGCGGCGCGACGACCGCCCGGCCTCGTGGGAGAGCGTCCTCGCCGAGCTCTGGCGCTGCCGGGAAGACGTCGCGCCGCTCACCGAGACGCTCGCGCGAAAGCGCGTGGCGCTCAGCTCCAGCGATTCCCATCCGGCGCAGGAGCCGGCGGCGCGCACCGTCACCCGGCGCGTTCCTCCCCCCGAGGAGGAAGACCTTCCCGCCTTCGCGCAGGCCGCGCTCTCGCGAGAGGAGCGGATCGGGCGCATCGTGCTCGTCCTCGGGGCGATCTCGTTCGTGGCCTCGCTCGTCTACGCGGTCTCGTATTTCCGGACCCCGGTGGTCGTGTTGCCGGAGCCCACGCCCACGCCCGTCGCCGTCGCCGAGGTTCCCACGGCGACCCCCGTGCCTCCGCCGCCTCCCACGTCGACTCCGGCGAAGAAAGAGCGCGCGACGCCGGCGCCGGTCGCGCTCAGGCCCACGGTGGCGGCTCCGGCCGAGGGCACGCTCGAGGTCTCGCTTCTCCCCGCCGGGGAGCTGACCGCGCTGGTCGACGATCGCGGCCGCAAGGTCGCCGTGGGGAAGGTCCTCCCCGTGAAGATCGATCTGCCACCGGGAAGGTACACGCTGACGCTCACGGGGCGGGGCGTGTTCGACTGCTCCAAGACGGTCACCGTCACGGTGAACGCGGGCCGCACCGTCGTCGTCAAGGAAACCTGCGTCGTCGTGAAGTGAGACCGGGGGTCCTTCCGGGCGCACACTCCCTCGAGGGGGACCCCTGATGAGATTCCCGCGTTCGATCGCGCTCTTCGCTCTCTGTGCTTCCGCATCCGCCTTCGCCGCCGTGGGCGTCCGGCACGGGACGCGTACGTTCGGCGCCGGGCAGGACGTGCCGGTCCCCGGCGATCCCGACGTCGCGCTGTCGAGCGAGATCGAGCTCTCGGGCGCGACGGTCTCGGGCGCCGTGCGCGCCGAGGTGCCCGCGCCCCTGACCGCCTCGGTGGTGAGGGCCGGTTCGGGGAAAGCCACCATCCGGATCACGGTACCGGCCGGAGCCCCCACGGGCTCGCGAACGCTGAGGATCCACAGCGCGCTCACGAGCATCCCGCCCGAGAGCGTGACCCTCGTCGTCTCCCGGCGGCCGACGATCACGAGCTTCTCGCTCAACCAGCCCGCGGGAGCCGGCGGACGGCTCGTGATCGAGGGCACCGGCCTCACCACGCTCGGGAAGAGCGTCGAGCAGGCCATGCTCGAGGTGGCCGGCTCGCGGATCCAGATCGACACGGGCCACCCGGTCTCGGCGACCGGAAGCCGGCTCGAGGTCCCGTTCGCGTGCAGGAGCAACGGCCCGTTCACCGTGAAGAAGAGCATGTTCAGCGGCCAGGGGCTGGATCGGCTCTCGGTGCCGGGCGCCGGCGGGAACGCGCCCGACAAGGCCGGAACCTGCGCGACGCCGAGTCCGATCGAGCGCAAGAAGGTCGAGTAGGGCCCCCGGATCAGCTCACAGCCGAAGATCCTCCGGGTGCGACGCTCGCAGCCGGGCCTCGCCTTCGGTGATCGTTCCGGCGCGCACGAGCGCCGCGAGGGACTCCTCCATCGTCGTCATGCCGAGCCGCTTTCCGAGCGTGATCTCGCTATGGAGCTGGTGGAACGAGCCGCGCCGCAGGTGAGCGCGCACGGAATCGGTCGCGAGGAGGAGCTCCACCGCCACGGCGCGGCCCCTGCCGTCCTTCCGCGGGACGAGCTGCTGACACACGATCGCCGAGAGGCACAGCGAGAGCTGCTGCCGCACCTGACCCTGCTGCTCGGAGGGAAAGATGTCGAGGATGCGGTTCACGGTCTGCGGCACGTCGTTCGTGTGAAGGGTCGCGAACACGAGGTGCCCCGTCTCGGCCGCCGTGAGCGCCGCGCGCGTCGTCTCCAGATCGCGCATCTCACCCACGAGGATCACGTCGGGGTCCTGCCGGAGCGCGGCGACGAGCGCGGCCGAGAAGCTCGGCGTGTCGGCGCCGATCTCGATCTGCTCGACGATGGACTTCCCGTGCCGGTGCTCGTACTCCACGGGATCCTCGATCGTCACGACGTGCCTCGCCTCGGTGCGGTTCACGTAGTCGAGGAGCGCCGCGAGCGTCGTGGACTTTCCGCTGCCCGTCGCGCCCGTCACGAGAAGGAGACCCCGCGACGCCCGCGTCAGCTCGTAGAGCGATTCCGGCAGGCCCAGTTCGGCGAGCGGCGGGATCCGTCGGGGCAGCACCCGGAGCGCGGCGCCCGAGCCCGCGCGCGAGCGGTGGAGGTTCACGCGGAACCGGCCCAGCGCCTCGATGTGGAGGGAGAGGTCCACGGCTCCCCCCTCGGAATACCGCCTGCGCCGCTCTGCAGAGAGCTGCGGCGCGACGAGGTCGTAGGCGTCGGTCGAAGAGAGCGGCGGCGCGAGCGGCGAGACGGGCACCAGCTGGCCGTGCAGCCGCATCGACGGCGGAGCCAGGGGAACGAGCAGAAGGTCGGTTCCTCCCCGCCGCACGACCTCGGTGAGGAGGCTCGCGAGGCGCGGCGCGACGGCCGAGACCACCTGCGTCCTTTCGGAGGGGAGCGCGGCCGCCGACGGCGCATCGTCGCCGCGCAGGATCTCGAAGACCGGCGGCTCCTTGGTTTCCGGCCCGGCCTTGGGGTCGGCGTTGAGGGTACGGATCAGCCTGTTGAGGTCCTCGGTCTCCACGGGGCGAATTCTACGGACGGCGGCGGGCTCGCGTCGTGCCCCTACAATCCGGCCGCGCCATGACCGATTCCCCGTTTCCCCCCGTGAAGGACCAGCTCGACCTCCTGCTCTCGGGTCTCGAGCACTGCGTTTCGAAAGAGGAGCTCGAGAAGAAGCTCACGCGCTCTTTCAAGACCGGCAAGCCGCTCCGCGTGAAGGTGGGTTTCGATCCCTCCGCGCCGGATCTGCACCTCGGCCATACGGTCGTGTTCCGCAAGATGCGCCACTTCCAGGAGCTGGGCCACGAGGTCATCTTCCTCATCGGCGACTTCACCGGAATGATCGGCGACCCCACCGGCAAGAAGACGACGCGCCCGCAGCTCTCGCGCGAGGACGTCGAGCGGAACGCCGAGACGTACAAGGCCCAGGTCTTCAAGATCCTCGACCGCGAGAAGACGCGCGTTCTCTTCAACTCCGAGTGGCTCGCGGCGCTCGGCGCCGACGGGCTCGTGCGGCTGGCCGGAAAGTACACGGTGGCGCAGCTCCTCGAAAGGGAGGATTTCCGCAAGCGCTACACCTCGCAGCAGCCCATCAGCGTGCACGAGCTCCTCTACCCGCTCTGCCAGGGCTACGACAGCGTCGCGCTGGACGCCGACGTGGAGCTCGGCGGCACCGACCAGCTCTTCAACCTCCTCGTGGGCCGCGAGCTCATGCGGAGCTACGAGAAGGAGCCCCAGGTCGTCATGACGCTGCCGCTCCTCGTGGGCCTCGACGGCGTCGAGAAGATGTCGAAGTCCATGAACAATTACATCGGCGTCACCGAGGCGCCCGACGAGATCTTCGGCAAGGCCATGTCCGTCTCGGACGACCTCATGTGGACGTACTACGTGCTCGCGACGAACCGGACGGCAGCGGACGTGGCCCGTCTCAAGGGCGAGGTCGCGGAAGGCCGCGCCCACCCCAAGCGCCTGAAGATGGACCTCGCGCGTTCCCTCGTCGCCGACTTCCACGGCGAGGACGCGGCCCGCTCGGCGGAGGCCGAGTTCGAGCGCCGCTTCGCGAAGAGCGACGGCCGCGCCCGGGACACGGGCGGCCCCGTACATGCCGAAGCCGTCCCGCTGCCCGACCCCGCGCCCGATGGCGTCGTGTCGCTGCTCGTCGCCATCGGCCTCGCGGCCTCGAAGAACCTGGCCCGTCAGAAAGTGAAGGAGGGCGCGGTACAGCTCTCCGAGGACGGCATCGCGTTCCGTAAGGTGGAGAACCCGTCCGAGCCCGCCGTGATCCCGGAGTCCGGGACTCTCTTCGTGAAGCTCGGCAAGCGCTTCCTGAAGGTGGTCCCGCGGGCGTGAGACCGCGCCGGCGGGAGGTCGCCCTCGTGCTCGCGGCCACCGCGGTTGCCTCCCTCCTCGTCCGTGCGCTCCATCTCGACGCGCCTCTCCGGACCTCCCTCTCTCTGGCGCGCAAGAACTGGTCGGCGGGCACGCTCACCCGCACGCTGAATTCCCCGCAGTACAAAGGCCGGGTGGATCTCGCGGAGGCCGCCCTCCGAGCCGATCGGCAGATCCCCGGGAGCGAGGACGTGGCGCTGGTGCTCCCGCCGGGCACGGATCCCGCCACCGAGTTCGAGCTCTGGAAGAGGACCGCGCCCCTCCTCGTCCCCCGGCGCGTGCGCGTCGTGAACCTCCCGCTCCCCGAGGGCCGTGGCGCCGCTCTCGTTCCCTGGTCGGCCCTGCCCGAGGCGGTGCGGGCGGCCGGCGAGCGAGCGCCGTGAACCGCAGCCTCGTGCTCGGCGTCCGGATCGCGCTCCTCCTCTCACTGCTCGTGGGTATCGGCACGGCAGCGCTGATCGCCGTGAGGCAGCCTCTCTGGGGCAACGACTACGTGGCGATCTGGGGTCTGAAGGGGAAGGCGTTGTTTCTGACCGGGAGTCTCGAGGGCTCGCTACGTCCGCAGGCCTCGTGGAACCATCCGGAGTATCCCGTCGCGTGGCCCGCTCTGCTCTCGATGACCGCCTCCCTCACCGGGGGCTGGGACGATCTGCGCGTTGCAGTCCTCGCGCCACTGCTTCTCGCTCTGAGCGCGACGTGCGCCGCCCGGGCGGTGCGGGGCTCACCGGAGGCCCGGCTTCTGGCCGCCGCGCTCGTCGCTCTCCTGCCGTTCTACCGGGTCCCGATCTACGCGGGCTACGCGGAGGGGCTCCTCGCCACGCTGCTTCTCGCGGCGCTCGCGCTCTGGCGGGAGGACCGTCCGGCAGGCGCCGGCCGCATCGCCTTTGGAGTGATTCTCCTCGCGCTCGCAGCGTTCACGAAGAAGGAAGGTGTCCTCCTCCTCCTCGCGTTCCTCGCCGCGTCCCTCCTCGGCCGGCGGTGGCGACTCGCCGCGGTGCCGGCCGCGGCGCTGCTCCTCGGCGTCGTGCCGTGGAGGATCTGGCTCGCCCTCCACGTCGGCGCGCGCCCCGATGCCGATCACGCGGCGGGAGCGTTCGCGCTCGCAAAGCTCGGCACGGCGCTGCGCGTGCTCGTGGAAGGGGAGATCGGCCCGAACGCGCTCCTCGTGGCGATCGGCGCCGCGCTCGTCGCGCTCGCGCCCGAGACGCGGAGGCGGAGGGGTACGCTCCTCTCCACCCTCGGCCTCTACGTGCTCGCCCTCCTCGCGACGTTCGGCTTCACCGTTCTCGACGTCGCCTGGCACGCGCGTTTCACATGGGATCGCCTGCTCTTTCCCGTGGTCGCGATCCTGGTCGTGGTCCTCGCCGAAGCCGTCGACGAGTGCGTGGCTCAACCCCTCGCTCTGACGAGCCCGATCGGGCAGGCGACGCCGGTGCCGCCGATGCCGCAGTAGCCGTCGGGGTTCTTCGCCAGGTATTGCTGGTGGTACTCCTCGGCGTAGAAGAGCTCGGGAGCCGGAATCACCTCGGTGGTGATCGCGCCGAAGCCCGCCGCGCGCAGCTGCTCGGCGTAGGCCGCTTTCGAGGCTTCGGCAGCAGCCTGCTGGTCCGCGCCGTAGGTGTACACGCCGGAGCGGTACTGCGTGCCCGTGTCGGCGCCCTGGCGCATGCCCTGGGTCGGGTCGTGACTTTCCCAGAAAACGCGGAGCAGCTCGTCGTACGAGACCCTCTTCGGGTCGAACACCACGAGGACGACCTCGTTGTGGCCGGTCATGCCGGTACACACCTCGCGGTAGGTGGGGTTCGGCGTCAGGCCGGCGGCGTAGCCCACCGCGGTGGAGACGACGCCGGGCGTGTTCCAGAACTTCTTCTCGGCGCCCCAGAAGCAGCCGAGGCCGAACATCGCGCGCTCCGTGCCTTCGGGGAACGGCGGCACGATGCGCTGGCCGTTCACGAAATGGCGCTCGGGCACGGGCATTCTCTCGGCGCGGCCGGGCAGGGCTTCCTGGGCGGTGGGGATGCGAAGGGACTTCATGGGACCTCCTGAAGAACCGGGGTTCGGGGAATGCGTCCGGAGTCGAAACGATGGAGCGCGTGGCCGAGCATCTCACGCGGCGAATCGCCGGCCGCCTCCTGGCCGAGCACGGAGAGAGCGGCTCCGAGGGTCGTGCGGACGCGCGCCGGGTCGAGGGTGGGGAGCGGGAGCGCGCCCTCCCTCTTGCCGAGCTTGCGCCCCTCGGGTGTGAGCACGAGCGGCAGGTGCGCGTACGAGGGCTCGGACAGCGAGAGCGCGCGCTGGAGCGCGATCTGCCGCGCCGTGGAGGAGAGGAGGTCGGCGCCCCTCACCACCTGCGATACGCCCTGCGCGGCGTCGTCCACCACGACGGCGAGCTGGTAGGCGAAGAGCCCGTCGGCCCGCTTCACCACGAAATCGCCGACCCTCAGGGACACGTCCTCCTCCACCGCTCCGTGGATCGCGTCGCGGAAGCAGAAAATTCCCTGCGGCACGCGGAAGCGCACGGCGCGGGCCACGCGGCCCGGCGGAATCCCGGCCCGGCACGTGCCCGGATACACGGGCCCTTCGGCGTCGACGGGATCGCCCGCGGCCGGCGCCGAGGCCGCCCGTGCGATCTCGGCGCGCGAGCAGGCGCAGTCGTAGGCGAGGCCTGCGTCGCGTAGACGGGCCAGCGCCTCCTCGTAGAGCGCGGTGCGCTGAGACTGCACGAGGACCGGGCCGTCCGGGACGAGGCCGTAGAGCGCGAGCGCGGCCAGGATCTGTTCGGTGGCGCCGGGAACGACGCGCGGCTGGTCGAGATCTTCCATTCGGACGAGCCAGGCCAGCCCCGCGGAGCGCGCGAAGAGCCACGACCCCACGGCCGCGACGAGGCTGCCGAAATGGAGAGGTCCCGTGGGAGAAGGCGCGAAGCGGCCGGCCGTCATCGGGCCGATGTTGCGATGTTCGCGCGTCCGATGCGATTCTCCGAAACGGAGAATCCAATCTCCAGATCGGCTGCTCGTGGATCCGGAAGCGCCCCGGAAACGCGGCACGGCTCTTGAAGTGTTCCGGGCATGCGCCGACTCCTCTTCGCTGTTCTCCTTCCCTGCACCCTCGTCGCCGAGCCGCCGGAGATCGTGCTCACCGAGCCGTCCGGCGGCTGGACGGTGGACCGCATGGTCGTCGTCGCGGGCCGCGTGAACGACCCGGCGATCGACCCGGTCACGATCTCGATCAACGGCGGCCGCTACCTGGTGAGGTCGCGCGGGGGCACGTTCCGCCGGTCGTTCCCGGTCACGGCAGGAAAGAACGCGATCGTCGTCCTCGGCACGAACGCCGGGGGCACGGGCCGCGCGGAGCGCACGCTGTACGCGCAGATCCCCACGCTGCCGCTCTCTCTCGCGCTCACGAGCGACACCGACGGCGTCTACACCGACCTCCACGTCTACGAGCCGCCGCTCGACGCGCCGGATCCCGAAACGGCCGGCCGCGACGACCCGCACCACGTGTTCTGGGCCAGCACCAGCTCGCCCTCGGGCGGCCGGTTCTACTTGAACGACGACGCCGGCAGTTTCGACAGCCCCGGCTACGGGCCCTACCTCTACACGCATTCCGCGCCGCCTTTGGGGGTCTTTCGCGTCGACGCGAACTACTGGCCGGGCGGCGACAAGGCGCACACCGTCGCCACGCTCGAGGTCGTGCTGTTCGGCGGCACGCCCCGCGAGATCCACCGCCGCGTGAAGCTGCCGCTCGTCACACCCGGCGAGACGCAGACGCTCTGCTACGTGCGCATCGACCGGGACGAGCGCGGGGCCGTTTGGGTGCCGTCCGTGGATCCGCGTCCCGCGGACGGCTCCGGCTGGCCCGCGTGGGCGCTCGCGCAGGGCTCCCGTCCCCCGGTGTACCCGGGAGCTTCGGAATGAGCCCGGCGCTCCTGCTCGTCGTCGCGCTCGCCGCCTCAGCCCCAGCTCTGCCGGCCCCGCGATCTGCCGAGACGGTGCGGCACATCCTGCGCAACGAGGCGCTCACGCAGGCCGAGCGCCCCCGCGCCGACTGGGATCCCGGCCAGCGCGACTGCGCGGGGTTCGTGCGCTTCCTGTTCCGCAAGGCTCTCGGCACGAACGAGCCGCTCTGGGAAAGGCACGACGGCACGCGCGTCTCCTTTCTCGAAGCCGGCGAGCTCCTGGCCTACAACTTCGAGGCCGTCTCGCGGGAGCCGGATCCAGGGCAGCTCCGCACCGGCGACCTCCTCGCGTTCTTCGATCCCGGCCGGCCGGCGGGCGACGCGTGGCACCTGATGCTGCTCCTCGAGCCGCCGGGCACCGCGCCCGACCGCGTCCTCGTCGGCTACCACAACGGCGCGGCGCCTCCCGACGGGGCGGTGCGCAA
>JAEUQS010000254.1 GCA_016789625.1 Acidobacteriota bacterium
AGGAACGACTTCACGTACTGCCTTCCCATGAGCGAACGCAGCGCCCGATCCCCGGCTCCCAGGTCGTAGGGCACCGAGATCGAGACGGCCGCGTCCACCGGGGCCTCGCGGCCGGTCTCGCCCAGGAGCTTCAGGAGCGCGTTCCCGCCCAGCGAAACCCCGAGCGCGGCCAGCGGTCCGGGCTCCCGCGCGCGGAGCGTCCGGAGCACGAAGCCGGGGTCCTCCGTCTCGCCGGAGTGGTAGAGGCGCGGGCGCCGGTTCGGGATGTGCGTGTCGAGGGAGCCCGGCACGCGCGCGCAGCCGCGGCAGTTCATGACGCTGACGTTCCAGCCGGCCGCGAGGAAGAGCGGGACCATGCCCTGGATGTACGTGGAGTAGCTGCTGCCCTCGAGGCCGTGGAAGATCACGAGCCTTCGTGCCGCTTTCGACCCGGGCTCGACGTGGTCCACGAGGAGCTCGTCGCCGTCGGGGGTCTCGAGCGCCTCGCGGCGGTACGCCACCAGGTCGCGCCGCCGTCCGAGCCGGCCCCATACCGTGGGGAGGTGGGGCCCGGGCAGCCAGAGCGCGGGGCGATACGTCCCGGCGAGTCCTGTTGCCGCGGAGTCGGGGCCATTCGTCACGGATCGATTCTCCCCGGGATATCCTCCTGTCCATGCACGTCGAAGTCAGAAAAAAGGGTGAGGTCGTGATCGTCGACCTCGAGGGCCGCCTCGTGGGCGGTGTCGGGGACGAGATCCTCCGGGAAGTCACCAACGAGCTCCTCGCCGAGAACTTCAAGAACATCCTCCTCAACCTCGAGAAGGTCACCTCGATCGACAGCGCCGGTGTCGGCGAGCTCGTGGCGAGCCACAAGATCTGCGAGCGCTTCGGCGCGGAGCTCCACCTGCTGAACCCCCACGAACGGGTGAAGAAGAGCCTCCACGTCTCGGCGATCCTCCCGGTCTTCAAGGTTCACGACAACGAGAAGTCCGCGCTCGACGCGTTCAAGTAGAAGCGCCGCCGGAACGGGGGTCCGATGATCCGAAGGCCCGCCCTCTCGTCGCGCCTCGCGCCGTTCGGCACGACGATCTTCACCGAGATGACGCGGCTCGCCGAGGAGCACGGCGCCGTGAACCTCGCGCAGGGCTTTCCCGACTTCGACGGGCCCGAGTTCGCCCGCGAGGCCGCCGTCGAGGCGATCCGCGGGGGCCTCGGGCAGTACGCGCGCATGGCCGGCCTGCCCGACCTCGTGCGCGCGCTCTCTCTCAAGTACGAGCGCGACTACGGCCTCTTCTACGACCCCATGGCCGAGATCACGGTGACCTCGGGGGCCACCGAGACGCTCTTCGCGGCGATTCACGGCATCACCGAGCCCGGCGACGAGATCGTCCTCTTCGAGCCGTACTACGACTCCTACCGCGCGTCGGTCGCGATGGCCGGCGCGGTCCCGCGATTCGTCGCGCTCGAGGCGCCGGACTTCAGGTTCGGTGAGGGCGCGCTCCTCGAGGCCTGCAGCGAAAAGACCCGGGCCATCCTCGTGAACTCGCCTCACAACCCCACCGGCCGCGTCTTCTCTCGCGAAGAGCTCGAGGCGATCGCCCGCGTCGCCGAGGAACGGGATCTCTACGTCATCACCGACGAGGTCTACGAGCACCTCGTCTACGAAGGGCGCCACATCCCGTTCGCGACCCTGCCCGGGATGCGTGAGCGCACGATCCTGATCTCGAGCTTCGGCAAGACGTTCTCGCTCACGGGCTGGAAGATCGGCTGGGCCTGCGCGCCGCCGGCGCTCTCGGCCGCGGTGCGGGCCGCGCACCAGTTCGTCACGTTCGCGACGGCGACACCGCTCCAGAAGGGGGCCGCCGTCGCGCTGTCGACCGGTCCCGCGTTCTACGAAGGGCTCACCCGGGAGTACCGGGAGCGGCGCGACTTTCTGGTCGGCGCGCTTCGCGAGATCGGCTTCGACGTGACCGCTCCCGAAGGAACGTACTTCGCCTGCGCCCGCTTCGGTGCGTTCGGTTTCGACGACGACGTGGCGTTCGCGCGGCACCTCGTCTCGAAGATCGGCGTCGCGGTGATCCCGCCGAGCGTTTTTTACGAACACACGGAAAAGGGCAAGGGCTACGTCCGGTTCGCGTTCTGCAAGAAGCGGGAGACCCTCGAGCGGGGGATCGACCGGCTGCGCTCGCTGACACGGATCTGAGGAGAGCAAAGATGACGACGTCCCGCCGTGACCTCCTGGGCATCCCCGCGGCGCTCGCGCTCGCACCGCTCCTGGCCGATGCGGCCCAGCACAGCGAGAAGCCGGCGACGGAAAAGCCGGCACCGTACCCGAAGACCGGCGGCGTGAAGATGCTCCCGGTCCGAGGCGGCAAGCACCGCGTTTGGACGAAGAAGGTCGGCAACGGGGCCCTCCCGATGCTGACGCTGCACGGCGGACCCGGCGTCCCCCACGACTACCTCGAGTGCTTCGAGGACTTCCTGCCCCAGGCCGGCGTGAAGTACTGGTACTACGACCAGCTCGGCTGCGGGAACTCCGACCTCCCCGAGGATCCGAGCCTCTGGACGGTGGACGGCTTCCGCGAGGAGGTCGAGGAGGTGCGGACGGGGCTCGGCCTCTCGAAGTTCGTGCTCTTCGGCCATTCCTGGGGCGGGATGCTCGGCATCGAGTACGCGCTGAAGTACCAGCAGAACCTGAAGGCCCTCGTCATCTCCGACATGACGGCCTCGATCGCGTCCTACATGGCCTACATCGGCGAGCTGCGGAAGACCTGGCCGAAGGACGACGTCGAGACGATGGCGCGCTACGAGGCGAAGGGGGACTACGAGAACCCCGAGTACCAGAAGGTCGTCTTCGAGACGCTCTACACGAAGTACCTCTGCCGCACGAACCCCTGGCCCGAGCCCGTCGAGCGCGCGTTCAAGAAGCTCGCGACCAAGGTCTACGGCACGATGCAGGGCCCGAACGAGTTCGTCATCACGGGCAATTTCAAGAGCTGGGACCGCTGGGCAGACCTTCCGAAGATCGAGGTCCCCGTGCTCCTCCTCGCGGCCCGGCACGACACGATGAGCGTGAAAGACAAGGAACGGATGGCGAAGCTCATCCCCAGGAGCCGCCTCGTCGTGTGCGAGAACGGCAGCCACATGGCGATGTACGACGACCAGGAGGCCTACTTCAAAGGCCTCGTGGGCTTCCTCAAGGACGTGGCCGCGGGCAAGGCCTGACGGGTCCGGAAGAGGTCCCGGGCCTCGACAGAGTCGCCGGGGCAGGCGAGGATGACGCCGATGCGCCGGGGGATCTTGGCCTTGTTCTTCCTGAGCGGAGCGCTCGGGCTCGGGTACCAGGTTCTCTGGAGCAAGCTCCT
>JAEUQS010000297.1 GCA_016789625.1 Acidobacteriota bacterium
GGCGGGTTGAGCACGTTGTCGCCCGTGGCGGAGAGCAGCTCGCGCACCATCTCATCGTATGGCTTCCCCGCCGTGATGGAGGTGCGGATCCACTCGTAGTACGCGTTGCGGCCCGGGTAGTAGAGCGGGGCGTTCGTGGCCGTCTTGACGTTTTCGACCACGTCGCCGAACCAGAGCGTCCAGCGGTCGTTGAACGCCGGGGAGGCGAGCAGCTCGTCGATCTTGCGGTCTCTCTTGTCGAGCCGCGGGTCGGCGAGAAAGGCCGTCACCGTGGCGGGCAGCGGGATCTCCCCCGTGAGGTCGAGCGTCACCCGGCGGAGGAACTCCTCGTCGCCCGCGAGCGGCGCGGGTGAGACACCCTCCCGGTCCAGCCTCCCGAAGATCTCGGCGTCCACGAAGCCGCGGCGCGGAATCGGGGTGAGCGTCTCTCCCCGGTCGCGCACGGCTCCACCCCGGGTGAGCCGCTCGGTGCGGGCCGAAACCTCCCGATAGATGTCGGCCGCCGACGGGCCGAGCCCCTCGGTGCGGACGGGGCAATCCCCGGAGGCCTCCTCGATGGCGAAGCCGGGGAGGACCGGCGTCTCGTCGTCGGGGACCACCGGCGGCAGCGCCGCGCAGGGAAGGGTCAGGAGGAGCGCGAGAGACAGCGAGACCGGCTTGGCGCTGGGCATGGTTCCACCTCGTGCGGGACGCGAGGGGAATCATATTCCCTATCTCGGGAGGCGGCGGCCGTGGCGTTTCGCCTCAGAGAAACGCCCCGTCCCCTTCGCCGGGCGCTTCGTCCCCGTTCCTTTGTGGAATGGACCCGGAGCCCGAAACGTTGCACGGCGACGTTCGTATTAGGCTTGAATACACCTATATAGAGGAGGACCCCTTCAGATGCCCGAGAATCCCGGAATGACGAGGCGAACCATCATCGGCGCCGGAGCCGCGACCCTCGCGGCCGCCGGCGTCACAGACGTACTCGGCATCGGCGACGCCTTCGCGGCGGCCACCGCTGCCGGCCCCACCAACGGCATTCGCTACTTCTCCCGCTTCGGCGTCACCGAGCAGATGATCCGCGAGACCCTGGGCGCGGCTCTCTCCAAGGGCGGCGACTACGCGGACGTCTTCTTCCAGCACCGCATCACGAACAGCATGTCCCTCGAGGACGGCTCCGTGAACCGGGCCTCCGCCAACGTCGAGCTCGGCGTCGGCGTGCGGGTCGTCAAGGGCGACCAGCAGGGCTACGGCTTCACCGAGGACATCACCGCCGATTCCATCAAGACGGCCGCCCGCACCGCGGCGGCCATCGCCGACGGCCCGGCCCGCACCGCTCCCGCCAAGCTCAACGTCACCAAGAACATCCCCGCCCGCTACGCGGTGAAGACCTCCTGGGACAGCGTCCGCCCGGAGGCGAAGCTGCCGCTCCTCCAGCAGATGAACGAGAAGACGCTGGCCGCGGACGCCCGCATCAAGAAGGTCAACATCAACTTCATGGACCAGGCCGGAGCCGTGCTCATCGCCGACTCCACCGGCCGGATCGTCGAAGACGTCCAGCCGATGACCTCGATG
>JAEUQS010000342.1 GCA_016789625.1 Acidobacteriota bacterium
CGCCGTTCCACCTCGAGGTGACGCTCGTGGGCAGCGCGCGCGGGCGGACGCCCGTCCTCGGTCTCTGGCTCTACGGGGTCACCCAGGAGGACGCCACCTCGATCTCGAGGTTCCTCGAGGTCACGAAGCTGGGCCGAAAGCCGTGACGCACCGGAAGGTCCTGCTCCTCGGTCTTCTCTGGCTGGCGTGGATCTGGACGCTCGCGTTCCTCGCGCGGGACGTGCTACCCGCGCTCCCCGGTCACCCCACGAGCTGGAGCGCGGACTTCGCGGCTCGGGCCGTTCCCCTCGCGCGCTGGGACTCGGGCTGGTACGCGGGCCTCGCCGAGAAAGGCTACGAGGCACCGCCCACCGAGGTCTCCCAGCAGACGAACCACGCGTTCTTTCCGCTCTACCCGATGCTCGTGCGCGGTGTCTCCGCGCTCACGGGTCTCGAGACGACGCGCGCCGGAGCCCTAGTCTCGGCCCTGGCGTTCCTCGGCGCGCTCCCTCTC
The DNA here is from genome assembly GCA_016789625.1 of Acidobacteriota bacterium. GTDB lineage: Bacteria > Acidobacteriota > Thermoanaerobaculia > UBA5066 > UBA5066 > JAEUQS01. The sequence continues at coordinate 494 of JAEUQS010000342.1, forward strand.
TTCGCTCGCTTCGTGAGGCGCCGCTTCGGGGAGGACCTCGTGCTCCCCGCGCTCTCGCTGCTGCTCCTCTTTCCGCCGTCGTTCTTCTTCGCGGCCGTGTACACCGAATCCCTCGTCCTCCTTCTCTCGCTCCTCGCCCTCGAGGCCGCCGAGTCGGATCGGCCCGGTCTCGCGTTCGTTGCCGGCTTCCTCGCCGGGCTCACCCGCATCTCGGGCCTTCTCCTCGTCCCGCTCATCGGCCTCGCCGTGTACCGGGCGGAACGGAGGCCGATGAAGTCCATCGGCCTGGCGCTCGGGCCGGCCGCGGGCTTCGCGGCGTTCATGGCCTATTTCGCCGTACGCTTCGGGGATCCGTTCCTGTTCTCGAAGGCGCAGCACAACTGGGCCAAAGAGGCCAAGACGGTGATCGACGGGCCGCTCCTCTTCGCGCGCGAGATCCTCCAGGACCTCACGGTCGGTCCGCTCCGGAAGATCCAGATGGTCGAGGCCGGAATGCTGTTTCTCTTTCTCGTGCTCGCGGTGGTGCTCGTGAAAAGGCGTCCGCCGCTCTGGCCCGAAGGGATCTACGTGGCGCTCTGCGTCGCCATCGTGATCCTCACCGGGACGCGGGAGTCGGGCGGTCGCTACGTGCTCGTCGCGTTTCCCGCGTTCGCGGCTCTCGCGGGGCTCCTCGAAGGACGCAGGGCTCTCCTCGCCGGGGTTCTCGCGACCTGCGCCGTCCTGCAGGCGTTCTACGTGGTGCGCTTCGTGAACTGGCTCTGGGTGGGTTGAGCTACAACGGCCTTACACCGTAGCGCTCGTCCAGCACCGCGAAGTGGTGCCGCATGTGGCCCACGAGGATGCGGCCGAGCGCGCGGGGCGACGCGGGGTTCCCGTTCGCCGTGCCGATGCGCACCGCGGCCTCGGGCGTGAGGTTGCGGAAGAAGATCACGTGGCTCCACCTCAGGCCCTTGAACTCCTCGGCGATCGTGAGAAGGGGGATGTCCTTCCACGGAGCGTTCGCCGCATAGAGATCCTCGTCGAACCCCGGCAGTGAGCCCGTCTCGCCGCGGGCGATCGCGAGCGCGCGATAGCCCATCACCCTCTCGGTGTCCACGAGGTGGCCGAGCACCTCGCGCACGCTCCACTTGCCTTCCGCGTAGGCATACGTCTCCTTCACCTCTCCGAGGTTCCGGGTGAGCGACACGAACAGGTCGATCTGGGCCTGGAGCGCCTCGAGGACGGGCCCCTCGGGGAACCGCGAGAGGTACCCGGCGAACGCGGGCGCGTACTCGTTGGACGAGAGCGGCGTGTCGAGAGTCGTCATCATCCCTCTACGCTAACAAGAAAATCGGGTATCCCGCCACCGGGCGGGATACCTGAGCAGTCCTTCGGACTGCCGTCTCCGGAAAGGCCTGTTAAGGTCGCCGCGTGGCCGTTCTCGTCAGCACTCACGAAATCTCGAAGTCCTTCGGCGCGCGAGCGCTGTTTTCGTCCATCTCCCTCGGCGTCGACTCGGGCGAGCGCATCGGGCTGATCGGCCCGAACGGCGCCGGCAAGTCCACGCTCCTCTCGATCCTCGCGGGAGAGGTGCCGCCCGACGAGGGAAAGGTCTCGTTCCAGAACGGGCTCCTCGTGGGGTTCGTCTCGCAGGTGCCCGTCTTCAAGGAGGGCGCCACCGTGCACTCCACCGTGATGGAGGGCGCCTACGCGCACGGCGACGACCACGAGTGGGAGGCCGAGCTTCGGGCCGATGAGGCCCTCGCCAAGCTGGACCTCACCACGGAGGCCGTGAACGGCGAGAGCCTCGTGTCGACCCTCTCGGGCGGCCAGAAGAAGCGCGTCGCTCTCGCGCGAGAGCTCGTTCGCCAGCCCGACCTCCTGCTCCTCGACGAGCCCACGAACCACCTCGACGTCGACAGCATCGTCTGGCTCGAAGGGCTCATCGCGCGCGCGCCGTTCGCGACCGTCACGATCACGCACGACCGCATGTTCCTGCAGCGCGTCGCGACGAGGATCCTGGACCTCGACCGTCGAAATCCGGGCGGCCTCTTCTCGGTGCCGGGCAACTACGGCGACTTCCTGGCCGCGAAGGAGGAGCTCCTGGCCGGACAGGAGAGCCGGGAGACCTCGCTGCGCAACACGCTGAGGCGCGAGACGGAATGGCTGAAGCGGGGCGCGAAGGCCCGCACCACGAAGCAGCAGGCCCGCATCCAGCGCGCGGGCGACCTCACGGCCGAGGTGGCCGAGCTCGAGACGCGGAACCGCAAGGGCAAGGCGCGGCTCGACTTCGGCGACACCGGCCGGGCGCCCAAGCGTCTGCTCGTGGCCGAGGGCATCTCGAAGTCGTACGGGAACCGCACGCTCTTCTCGAACCTCGACGTCACCATCGGGCCCGGCAGCCGCATCGGCCTCCTCGGCGCGAACGGCTGCGGCAAGTCCACGCTGCTGCGCGTTCTCTTCGGGCAGGAGACGCCCGACACGGGAAGCATCATGCGGGCCGACGGCCTCTCCGTGGCGTTCTTCGAGCAGGGCCGCGAGTCGCTGGATCCCGAGATCTCGCTCGTGAAGACCATCGCGCCCCACGGCGACCAGGTGGACTATCGCGGCCGGTTCCTCCACGTGCGGAGCTACCTCGACCGGTTCCTGTTCCGGGCCGAGCAGATGGACGTCAAGGTGGGCCGTCTCTCGGGCGGCGAGCAGAGCCGCCTCCTCCTCGCGAGGCTCATGCTCAAGAGCGCGAACCTCCTCGTCCTCGACGAGCCCACGAACGACCTCGACCTCGAGACGCTGAACGTCCTCGAGGACAGCCTCACCGACTTCCCCGGCGCGCTGATTCTCGTGACGCACGACCGCGCGTTCCTGGATCGCGTCACGAGCGAGCTGCTGGCGTTCGGCAAGGGGGAGGACGGCGTGCAGACGGTCGAGAAGCTCGCGGGCCTCGAGCAGTGGGAGGCCTGGGTGAAGGCCACGAAGGCGGGAAAGAAGACCGCTCCGGCCGCGCTGGCGCCCACGCCCATGGCCAAGCCCGCGCCTCCGCCCGCCAAGCGCCTGAGCTTTCAGGAGCAGCGCGAGCTGGCGGGAATCGAAGGCCGCATCCTCACGGCCGAGCAGGCCCTCGAGGGTCTGCGCAACCTGCTCGAGGATCCGAAAGTGATGTCCGACGCCCCGCGCCTCGTGACCCTCGCCAAGGAGATCAGCGACGCCGAGACCGCGATCGCGCGGCTCTACGACCGCTGGGCCGATCTCTCCGGCGGCGGGTAGGCGTATCGGTCCGGTGGGGGGCCTGGGGGGATCGAGAAACCCCCAGGATCAAAGAATAGCGTCGATGATGGCGTCGACCTCGTCGTCGCGCAGCATCGGGTAGCACGGCAGCGAGACGACCTCGGCCGAGGCGGCCTCCGTGACGGGCAGCGAGAGTCCCGGCAGAGACGCGAAGGCCTGCTGCTCGTGCACCGCGCGCGGATAGTGGACGTCGGTCCCCACGCCCCGCTCCGCGAGCCGCGCGCGGAAGGCATCCCGATCCGGCACGCGCACCACGTAGAGGTGGTGGGCGTCGACCTGGTCCTCCCGCGGCGTCCGGGGCGTCCGCACGGCGCCCATGAGCGCGGCGTCGTAACGCGCGGCGATCGCGGCGCGGCGCGCGTTGGCCTGGGGCAGGAGCGCCAGGCGCTCGCGCAGGAACGCCGCCTGCAGCTCGTCGAGGCGGCTGTTCCAGCCCAGCTCCTGCGAGTCGTTGCGCGTCGCGTAGCCGTAGAGACGGAGACGCTTCAGCCGGGCCGCGATCTCCGGATCGTCGGTCGTCACCGCTCCCCCGTCGCCGATCGCGCCGAGGTTCTTCGTGGGGTAGAAGCTCCAGGAAGCCCCGTTGCCGAACGTGCCGGCCCCTCGGCCCGCGAGCCGTGTGCCGTGCGCCTGCGCGCAGTCTTCGAAGAGCGCGAGGCCGTGCGCGGAGGCGAACGATCGGAGCTCCTCCATGGCTGCGGGCCGTCCGTAGAGATGCACCGGCACGATCGCGCGGGTCGCCTCGGTGAGCGCCTCCTCGAGGAGCGCCGGATCCATCGTGAGGTCCTCGTCGCTTACGTCGACGAAGACCGGCGTCGCGCCCGCGCGGAGGATTCCCGTCGCCGTCGGCGCGCAGGTCATCGAGACCGTGAGGACCTCGTCGCCCGCTCGGATTCCGAGCGCCGTGAGGCCGAGCGTGATCGCGTCCGTTCCGTTGGCGACGCCCACGGCGTACGCCGCGCCCACGAACGCCGCGAACTCCTGCTCGAACGCCTCCACCTCCGGGCCGAGAACGAAGCGGCCGCGCGAGAGCACGCGCTCGGCGGCCAGCGACAGCCGTTCCTTCTCTCCGGGGAGATACCGCGCCAGGTCCAGAAAGGGAACGTTCACGGGGCCTCCAGCGACGGCCGCGTGCGCGGCACGGCCGGATGAGCGACGTTGCGCGGGGTCTCCCGTTTCACCTGGATCTCCCACCACAGCTTCAGGATGTTCACGCCGGTCGCCCAGAGCCGCGGGAAGTTGAAGAACTGCGAGCGGCCGTGCTGGCGGTGGTAGTGGTGTACCGGGAAATCCACGAACCGGCAGCCGGCGACCTCGAGCTTCTTCACGAGCTCGAGGCAGATGACGCCGCTCGAATGGTGCAGCGTCACGAGGGAGAGCGCGCTCTTCCTCATGAGCCGGAAATCACAGTCCACGTCGCGCACCCGGAACCGGAAAAGCATGCGCATGAGCGCGAGGTAGACCTTGCCGATCACGATGCGGTGGAGCGGATCCGAGCGGTCGATCTTGTAGCCGTTCACGACGTCGACGCCCTCCTGCATCGCGGGCAGGAGCCTGCGCAGCTCGAGGACGTCGTACTGCCCGTCGCCGTCGGTGTAGAAGACGAGCTCGCCCCGGGCATTCTCGATGCCGCTCCGGATGGCCCCGCCGTAGCCCCGGTTCACCTCGTGGAATACCGTCCTCAGCTCGGGGTAGACGCCCTTCAGACCCTCCAGGATCTCCCGGCTGTTGTCCTTGGAGCCGTCGTCCACCACCAGGATCTCGAGGTCGAGCTTCGCCTCCTGGCCCACGAGGTGCGCTCCCGCGACCAGCGATCCGATGGTCGCCGCGTCGTTGTAGCAGGGGAAGAAGATCGTCAGGCTCGGGGGCGGCACGTACTCACACCTCGCGCGCTCTCATTCTACGTTCCGATTGCCAGGAGCTTCAGGGTTTCGGGCCGTCCGCCGCGCCAGGCGCGGATCCAGCGCGGGATCGCGTCCACGAGGATCACGACGACGGCCGTCATCATGATCGCCGTGAGGCCGGTGTTGATCATTCCCTTCCACGCGTCGGCCGGAGACTTCGTCATGGGCAGGAAGATGTTCGTGATCGAAAGGAACCCTCCCGTGAGCGTCGTGGTGCCCACGAAGATCATCGGCGCGATCGTGATCCAGGCGTAGCGCGAGCGGCCCTCGTTCACGAGCACCGTCGTGCCGACGGCGAGGGCCACCACCGCGAGGAGCTGGTTCGCGATGCCGAACATGGGCCAGAGCGTGAGGATCGAGCCCGTGTAGATGAAGAAGGCCCAGGCGCCCACGACGAGCGCGCTCGCGACGACGGTCCCCGGCAGATAGTCCTGCCGCCCGAAGCGGGGCGAGAACCGCGCGACGAGCTCCTGAACGAGGAAGCGCGCGATGCGCGTCCCCGTGTCGATCGTGGTGAGCACGAACAGCGCCTCGAACACGATCACGAAGTGGTAGACGAACGCCATGAGGGAGCGGAGAAACGGGATGTCGCCGAAGATCTGGGCGATGCCCGCCGCGAGGGAGACGCCGCCGCCGGTGCGCCCCGCGAGGCGCGGCTCGCCCACCATCGCCGACAGCTCGCCGAGGTGGCTCTCGCCGAGGTCCATGCTCGCTACGAGCTTCGAGAACGCCTCGGGGCCCATGTTGATCTGGTAGTAGTCCGAGGGGGCGAGAGCGCAGGCCGCGATGAGCGCCGTGACGCCCACGAGGCTCTCCATGAGCATGGCGCCGTAGCCGATGGGCCGCGCGTGAGTTTCCCGGTCGAGCATCTTGGGCGTCGTGCCCGAGGAGACGAGCGAGTGGAAACCCGATATCGCCCCGCAAGCGATCGTGATGAAGACGAACGGGAAGAGCGGCCCCTTGATGATGGGCCCGGCGCCCGTGACGAACGCCGAGAGCGCGGGCGCCTGGATGGTGGGCTGCACGAGGAGCACCGTGCCCACGATGAGCGCGATCGTGCCCACCTTCATGTAGCTCGAAAGGTAGTCGCGCGGGCAGAGCAGCATCCATACGGGGAGCACCGACGCGATGAAGCCGTAGACGGCGATCGACGTGGTGATGCCGTCCTTCGAGAGCGTGAAGAACGGCGCCCACGAGGCGAGCGGCTGACCGGGAGACAGCCACGCGCCGCCCACGACCGCGAGGAGGAGAAGAGCGACGCCCGCGGCGCTCGCCTCCCCCACCTTCCCCGGGCGAACCCGGTACAG
>JAEUQS010000391.1 GCA_016789625.1 Acidobacteriota bacterium
CGGAAGGACGGTGACGATGAAGGTGAGGATGGCGGCCGCGGTCAACGGCTTTGGCGATCTCACGGCTCGGCTTTCAGGAGGCTCACACGCCGATGATCGCGGCGAGGGGGGCTTGTCTCATCGGGAACCTCCGACCTACAGCCAGCAATGTTCGCGCCAGCGCTGTCGTCTCAAGGACCGGACGCGAAAGGGTGGTCGCGGGAAGAAGGTGGTACCCCCAAGGGGATTCGAACCCCTGATTTTCGCCGTGAAAGGGCGACGTCCTAGGCCGCTAGACGATGGGGGCACTCAAAGAAACGCGGCGCCCTGAGGGGCGCCGCGTCAAATCTACCACGGAGGGCCGGAGGAACCGAAGCCGTGGGCCTAGTAGCTCACCCTGAGACCGAGCCGCACCGACGTGGGCGGGGTGCGTAGCACGGGCTGCAGATACCCGGGGTTGGCGGGCGTCGCGCCCGCGTTGTCGGCCTCCTGGAAGCCGTAGCGCTGGTCGAGGAGCAACGCCTTTTGCGTGTTGAAGAGGTTGAACACGGTCACGAGCGCGTTCACGGTGACGGGCCCGAGCTTGATGGGATAGGAGAGGTTGAGGTCCGCGTCGTAGGTCGTGGGGGCCCGGCCCTCGGCGCCGCGCTCCGTGAGGAAGAACTCGTAACGGCCATAGGCGTCGGAGTAGCCGTAGCGCGTGAGCGGCGTGCCGCCGCGGATGTTGGCCTGCATTCCCACGGTGAGGTTGAACGGGAACACGTAGTAGCCCGAGAGCTTTAGCTGGTGGCGGCGGTCGTTCGAGAGCATGCCCTGGTTCGTGACGCGCGAGAGGTTGCGGCCGTCGGTGAAGAAGTCGTAGTAGTCGAACGCGGCCGAGATGTTCGGGTCGGCGCCCACGTTCGTGAACGGCGCGTAGAGACCGTCGAAGTTGCCCTTGAGCCGCGACCAGATGTAGGACGCCTGGCCCTGCCAGTTCTTCGAGAAGCGCTTCGTCACGTCGAGCTGGATGCCCGTGTACTTGCGCTCGGCCTTCGGCGCGGCGTAGGTCTGCGAGTAGTCGAGCGTGTAGATGCGCTCCATGAGCCCCTTGCCGGGGTTCCCGATGCAGTACGTGCCGTCGTCGGCGCACAGGAAGTCCTCGATGACCTCGCCGTACGTGCGGTAGATGCCCTTGATGCCGAACGCGATTCCGGGCACGAGCTCCCGCTCGGCGCCGAGGATTCCCTCGTGGATGTACTGGTTGCGGAGGTTCGGATCCACGGGCTCCGTGAAGCCGCCGAAGATTGCGGACGAACGGTCGATCGCCGCTTCAGCCGCGGCGTCGGGGGTCGTGGCCGTCGGGCTGAAGTTGAAGATGCGGGCCTGCCGCTCGAAGGAGAACGAGCGGATGACGAGGTCCATGGAGAGCTGCTCGTAGTACTGGCCGTAGGAGCCGTAGACCTTCGTCTTGCGGTCGTTCGACGGATCCCAGGAGAAGCCGAGGCGTGGGGCGATGTCCTTCTTGAGGTCGATCTGCTTCGTGCCCGCGGCGTCGATGATCTCCTGCCGGTCCCAGCGGAGGCCCGCCGAGATCGTGAGGTTCGGGAGCGGCGTGAACTTGTCCTGCAGGTAGAGCGTGGTGACGCGGTGCTTGGGCGCCGCGGTGAGCGCGGAGACGGGCGCGTTCGCGACGGTTGCCGTGGGGGTCGTCCAGTAGTAGTGGCTGTAGATGGGGCGGCTCGGGGTCACCGCGTTCGAGAAGATGTCGACCTGCTGCCCGCCCGAGAAGCGGCGCACGACGTCGGCCTTCTCGGCCTCGTACTCGAAGCCGAACTTCAGCTCGTGCGTGCGCGCGAAGTGCGTCACCGAGAAGCCGAACGAGTTCCGCACGAACTCCTTGGCCTGGAGGAGGCCGAAGCCGCCGCGGGCGAAGAAATTCTCGTCCACGGTGCGGGTCTGGATGACGTCGCCCGCGCCCGTGGCGGGGCCCACGGAGTTCGTCTCCTCGTGGCGCGAGGCCTGCGCGCTCGCGAGCCAGCTCGTGCCGAGGAGGCCCTCGTAGCGCAGGGCGAAGTCGTGGCCGCCGAACTCGCGGAGGCCCAGGTAGGTCAGCTCGTCGCCGTTCAGGGAGTGCTGCGCGTCGTTGATGGCGCCCGTGTCGTCGCGGGGGTCCTGGAAGAACGACGCCACGATGGAGTTGCCCGTGCCGAAGTTGAACGTGAGCTTGGCCGCGGCGAGGTCGCGGTCGCTCTGCGAGGTCGCGATCTGTCCGGCGCGGGGGCCGTCGGGCAGCTGGCTGTCCTGCTCGTTCTCGACCCGGTCGTAGGCGCCGAAGAACCAGAGCTTCTCCTTGACGAAGAAGCCGCCGAGGCCGAGGCCGAAGTCCTTGCGCTTGTAGCCCGCGTTGCGCTCGTTGGAGACGACGTCCTTGGCGTTCGCCTGGAGGCCGTCGGAGTCGTAATAGCCGAACGCATCGATGTGCCACTCGTCGCCGCCCGACTTGGTGATGACGTTCACGATGCCGCCGGTGGAGCGGCCGTACTCGGCCTCGTAGCCGCCGGTCTTCACCTCGACGGCCTGGATGAACTCGAAGTTCAGCTCCTTGCCCTGGAAGCCGTATTCGGCGCCCGTGGTGTTCACGCCGTCGATGTAGAACACGTTCTCGGCGCCCGTCGAGCCGTAGATCGAGATGGTGGACTGGCTGGTGTTCTCGGGGTTCGCGTCGGACGAGACACCCGGCGCGACCTGCGTGACCGACGTGTAGTTACGGCCCGTGGGAAGCGACGTGATCGCGCGCTCGTCGAGGTTCGTGCCGAGCGACGACGTCGTCGTGTCGACGGCCGCGGCATCGGCGATCACGAGGATGTCGGCGGCGGCGGAAAGGTGCATCTGGATGTCGAGCGTCGTCTCCGCATTCAGGCCGACGGAGATGCCCGCGCGCGTTTCCGGGGCGAAACCCGAAAGCGAGGTCGACACGGTGTAGGTGCCGGGGGGCAGCAGCGTGAGCCGGTAGCGGCCCGTCGCTTCGGTGACCGAGGTGCGCACGCCCTGCAGCGTGGGTCCCTTGGCCTCGACGACGACACCGGGGAGCGGCGATCCCTGCGCGTCTTTCAGGAGACCGCTGATGGTGCCCGTCGTCTGCGCGGCAAGGGGTGGGGCGGCGAGGGCGAGCGCGCTCACGAACGAGAAGAAGAGGGAACGCAGGAAGGGCCTGGGCGCAACGAGGCTGCGGCCATCGGACATGGAACTTTCCTCCATTGGGACGCCCCCAAGGCGTCCTGACCATTCGATTCGAATGGCGGAGGATATCGCGAGATCTCAGATCGTGAGAACGGTCTCGAGCACTGCGGCGGCCGCCTGAGGCCGGCCCACCCGCCGTGCGGCGGCGCTCATCCGGGACAGTCGTTCCCGGTCGTTCAGCAGGGATCGCAGCTTGAACTCGAGGGAAGCCGCGCCGTTCGCCTTGAGGCCCGCCCCCGCTTCCAGGAGGAAGTCGGCGTTCCGCTCTTCCTGTCCGGGAATCGGATCCCGCACGACCATGGGCAGGCCCATCGCGAGGCACTCCGAGGTCGTCAGCCCCCCCGACTTCGTGACAGCGACGTCGGCCACGGCCATGAGCTCGGCGATGCGGGTGACGAACCCGAAGACGTGGAGCCGGGTCCCCGCGGGCGGGGCGAGCTTCTCCAGCACGGCCTTCAGCTCCTCGTTTCTTCCCGCGATGGCGAGGACGTCGGCCGGTCCGCACGAGAGCACGGTTCGCACCGTTTCCTCGAGCGAGCCGACTCCGTGGCCTCCGCCCATGACCAGGACGGCCGGGCGATCCTCCGTGAGGCCGAGCGACGCGCGCAGGGCGGCGCGGTCGTGCGGAGCCGAGAACGCGGCCGAGATGGGAATCCCCGTCACGGTGATGCGCTCGGCCGGAACGCCGCGCGCCGCGAGGACGAACTTCAGCTCCTCGGTGGCGACGCACACGCGATCGACGCTCGGCTGCACCCAGTAGGCGTGGACGTCGAAATCGGTCACGACGAGGCCGAACCGAAACGCGTCTTTGCCTTTCTTCCGCGACGGCGCGAAGACCTGGGCCGGCAGGAAGTGGGTCGAGATCACCGCGTCGGGAGCGAAGCCGCGCACCATCTTCCGGAACGGCGCGAACTCGAGCTTGTCGAAGAAGCGCACGAGCTTGTCGCGCACCTTCCTCTCCTCGACGGCGTCGGCGACCTTGTCGCTCGCGTCGTAGAGCGCGCCCCAGAGCGCGGGCGCGTGGTTGACCATCTGCAGGAAGCTCCCCGCGTAAGCCTTGCGGTACGCCCGGCCCACGTGGTCGAGGACGTCCTCGTGGCGGATCGTGGCGTCCGGAAACCGCGCCTTCGCGGCTTCCTCGACGGCCTGCGCCGCGCGCGTGTGTCCCGCGCCGGCCGACGCGGAGAGAAGGAGGATGCGGCTCACCATCTCCTCAAGATACCGGATCTGCGGATCAACGGATCAGCGCGGCAGGAGCGTCCTCGGATCGTTGGTGACGTTGTCGATCACGGAGGCGTAGGCCGCGAACGCACCGTCTGTCGTGGGCGTCGAGAGGACGAGGCGGGCGCCCTTCACGTTCGCCACGATCCCGAGGTCTCTCACGACCCGGCCAACCTGCATCATGCCCAGCGGCGGAAGCGGATATCGGC
>JAEUQS010000448.1 GCA_016789625.1 Acidobacteriota bacterium
TGGCGGCTGCCGCTCTGGGACGACTACAAGGAGAACATCAAGTCCGACTGGGCCGACTTCAAGAACACGGGCGGGAAGTACGGGGGCTCGATCAACGGCGCGCTCTTCCTGAAGGAGTTCGTCGACCCCAAGACCCCGTGGGCTCACCTCGACATCGCGCCGACGGCCTACTACGAACGCGACCACGCGGGCTATCCCGTCGGCGCGACGGCCTACGGCGTCGCGCTGACGCTCCGCTGGCTCCGCGACCGCGCGGCGAAGTCGCCGGACAAGGCGCCCGCGCGCGCCGAGAAGAAGCGCTAGCCCGAGCGTCCGCGGATGCTGACTTCCCTCCGGGTCCGCGACCTCGCCGTTCTCGAGGACGTCGAGGTCGCTCTCGCCGCGGGTCTCACGGTCCTCACCGGCGAGACGGGGGCAGGTAAGTCCCTCGTCGTGGACGCGCTCTCGCTGCTCGCGGGGGAGCGGGCCGACGCGACGCTCGTGCGCGGGGGCGCGGAGCGGCTCGTCGTGGAAGGGGTCTTCGAGTCCGACGATCCGGCGGTCGCGGCCGCGCTCGCGGAGGCCGGCCTCGACGAGGCGCTCTCCGCGGGCCAGCTCGTCGTGCGGCGCGAGGTGGCGGCCGGCGGCAAGGGCCGTCTGTTTCTGGGGGGCTCGCCCGCGGCCGTGCGCACCCTCCTCGAGGTGATGCCGCGGCTCCTCGTGCTCTACGGCCAGGCCGAGGCCCGGGAGCTCCTCGATCCCACGGTTCCACGGGACCTCCTCGACCGGTTTGCCGGCCTCGAGCCGCTGGCCGCGGAGGTCGCGCGGCTCTTCTCCGCTCATCGCGTGGCAGAGGCCGAGCGCGCGCGCATCGCGGGCGCCGCGGCGGATCGCGTGCGCAGGCTCGAGCTCCTGGACTTCCAGGTGAACGAGGTGGACGCCGTGTCGCCCCGCAGGGGAGAGGACGAGGCCCTCGTGCGCGAGAGGTCTCGCCTCGGCAACGTGGAGAGGATCGGCCGGCTCCTCGCCGACGCGGGCGGCGCGCTGGACTCGGAGGAAGGCGGCGCGCTCACGGCTCTGGCCGCGTCCCGGAGGGCGCTTCAGGCGCTCGCCGAGGTGGACCCCGCGTTCGAGGCCGAGGTCGCGGTGCTGGCGGACGTGACGGAGCGTGCGGCCGACGTGGCCCGCGGCCTCGCCCGCGCGCTCGACCGTCTCGAGGCCGACCCCGGGAGGCTGGCCGAGGTGGCCGAGCGGCTCGACGCCCTCGCGCGACTGAAACGGAAATACGGGCCCGACCTCGACGACGTTCTCCGGCATCGCGAGCGCATCGGCAAGGAGCGCGACGAGCTGGTGGACCTCGAGGGCTCTCTCGCGAAAGCCGAGGCCGCGGCCCGGGTCGCGTTCGAGGCGTTCCGCCGCGCGGCTCTCTCGCTCTCCCTCGCGCGGGCCGCGGCCGCCCCCCGCTTCTCGGCCGCGGTCGAACGGCATCTCGCGGACCTGGCCTTCCTCGCGGCGCGTTTCGGGGTCCGGCTCGCGCGAAGGGCCGACGCCGACAGCCCGTTCCTGGCCGGAGACGAGCGCGTCACCTTCGGCGCCTGGGGCATCGACCAGGTCACGCTGGACTTCGCCCCGAACCCCGGGGAGCCGCCGAGACCGCTCTCGAAGATCGCTTCGGGGGGTGAGCTCTCCCGCGTGGAGCTGGCCCTCGCGGCGGCGCTCGCCGCAGAGGAGGCCGGGCGGGACGAGGCCCCCGGCCCGAGGTCGAGCGGAGCCCGAACCCGGACGTTCGTGTTCGACGAGATCGACACGGGGGTCTCGGGCGCGACCGCCGAGGCGGTGGGGAAGAAGCTCCGCACCCTGGCGCGGCGGGACCAGATCCTGGTCGTGACGCATCTGCCGCAGGTCGCGGCCCAGGGCGACCGGCACCTTTTCGTGTCGAAGGCGGCTCAGGGCGGGCGAACGACGACGCAGGTGGCCGACCTCTCGGGAGAATCGCGCGTCGACGCCATCGCCGCGATGCTGGGCGGAAGCGCGATCTCGGAGGCCGCCCGGGCCCAGGCCCGCGAGCTTCTCGCGTCGGCGACGTCCTTCACACCCGAGGCCCCCGGGGCGGAAAAGCCCACCCGGAAGAAGAAGTAGCGGCCTCCCGGCGGAAGTCCGGCCGGCAGGCGCGTTTCCTTCGCGAGGCCTCTCGCAAATCATTCTGGCGCAATGCTTTACGGCAATCCATGCAACCTGTGGAAAAGCCTGTCGATTTCCCTCTCCGAAGGGGGTGTGGGGCGTCTCTTCACACGGTTTTTCCCCGCCTCGCACACGTTCGTGTGCATCGCCTCCAAGAGCCCGCACTTACGACTCGACCTCCGGGGAGTGCGGCCTCGACCCACGGCAGGGGAACGCGGCTGCTCCGGTGGCTCGGCGCCCTCGGCGCTGCGGAGTACTTGATGCTCCGCGCCTTTCGGCGCTGAGCAGACGTGAGGCTCCGCCGCGCACCTGCTATCGTCCGGACGGCATGGTCGTACGTCCCTATCGCAATGTTTTCCCGCGCCTCGGCGAGCGCGTTTTCCTCGCGGAGACGGCTGCCGTCATCGGCGATGTCGTCCTCGGTGACGACGTCTCCGTGTGGTACTCGAGCGTCGTCCGCGGCGACTGCTGCTCGATTCGCGTGGGCGCCCGCTCCAACATCCAGGACAACTGCACGCTGCACGTGACGAACGGCGTGGGGCCGCTCCTCCTCGAGGAGGAGGTCACGCTCGGGCACGGAGCCGTGGTCCACGCCTGCACCATCCGTCGCGGGGCGCTCATCGGCATGAACGCGACGGTCCTGGACGCGGCCGACGTCGGCGCGAGCGCGCTGGTCGCCGCTGGAGCGCTCGTCCTGCCCGGCACGAAGATCCCTCCGGGCACGTTGTGGGCGGGGAACCCCGCGAAGTACAAGCGGGACCTCACACCCGACGAGGTGAAGGGTCTCGAGACGTACTGGCAGAACTACCTCGAGTACAAGACCCACTACCTCGCCGAGAGCTAGGAAGCCCGCATGATCACCACCGTAAAGGGCATGCGGGACCTGCTCCCGCCCGAGACGAGAGTCTGGAACCGCCTCGAGGAGACGGCGCGCGAGGTGTTCGCGCTCTACGGCTTCGACGAGATCCGCACCCCGGTCCTGGAGTCGACCGAGCTCTTCGTGCGCTCGGTGGGCGAGTCCTCGGACATCGTGAACAAGGAGATGTTCTCGTTCGAGGACCGTGGCGGGCGGCGCCTCACTCTGCGTCCGGAGAACACCGCGGGCGTCGTGAGGGCCTACGTCGAGCACAGCCTGGCTCAGGAAGGCCTGGTTCAGAAGCTCTACTACCTAGGTCCCCAGTTCCGCGCCGAAAGGCCGCAGAAGGGCCGGTTCCGCGAGTTCCGGCAGATCGGCGCCGAGGTGCTGGGCGCGGCCGACGCGGCGACGGATGCCGAGATCCTGATCCTCCTCTTCGACCTCTTCTCGCGGCTCGGCTTCACCGGTCTCCGGGTGTCCCTGAACTCCGTGGGCACGGACGAGTGCCGTCCCGCTTACGTTGACGCGCTGCGCGCGTTTCTCGCGCCCCTCGCCGAGAGCATGGGCGAGGACGATCGGCGCCGCCTCGAGCAGAACCCGCTGCGGGTGCTCGACACGAAGGACCCCGCGCTCGCGGAGAGGCTCGCCGAGGCGCCCCAGATGCTGGCCTTCCTCGACGCCGAGTCGCTCGCTCATCACGAGACGCTGCTCGCGCAGCTCGACGAGGCGGCGATTCCCTACACCATCGATCCACGCCTGGTGCGCGGCCTCGACTACTACACGCGAACGGTCTTCGAGGTCACCGCGCCGAACCTGGGAGCGCAGAACGCTCTCCTCGGCGGCGGACGCTACGACCGGCTCGTCGCCGATCTGGGCGGACCGAAGACTCCGGGGATCGGCTTCGCGATCGGGGAGGACCGTCTCGTGAGCGCGCTGCCGGAGGCCTACCGCCTCGACGCGCTCCTGCGAAAGGGCACGGTGGCCCTCGTCGCGCTCGGCGAGGACGACCGCGCCGACGCGCTCGCGCTCGCCCGAACGCTTCGCGCGGCCGGGATCGCCGTGGACTTCGATCCGCGTGGCCGGGGCCCCGGCGACGGCCTCAAGGCGGCCGGCAAGAAAGGCCATGCCCTCGCCGTGCTCGTGGGCAGCCGTGAGCGGGAGCAGGGCATCGCCCTCGTCAAGAACCTCGCGCTCCGCACGCAGGACATCGTTCCGCGCGCCGAGCTCGTCACTTTCCTGAAAGGCAAGATTTCATCGTGAGCCTCACGCGCACTCATTCGGGCGCGCTCCGCAAGGAGCACGCGGGTACCACGGTTCGCCTTCTCGGCTGGGTCAATCGCCGCCGCGACTACGGCGAGCTCGTCTTCATCGATCTCCGCGACCGTTCGGGCATCGCCCAGGTCGTCTTCGACGCGCGGCTCCTTCCGAGCCACGCCGTCCTCGAGCTGGCCAAGGAGCTCCGCTCGGAGTTCGTGCTCGAGGTGGTGGGGGAGGTCGTCGCGCGCGAGAAGGACGCCGTGAATCCCGACCTCGCGACCGGCGAGGTCGAGGTGCGCGCGACGGGTCTGACGATTCTGAACCGGGCCGACACGCCTCCGTTCCCGATCGAGGACGGCATCCGGGCTTCCGAGGACCTGCGTCTCAAGTACCGCTACCTGGACCTGCGCCGTCCCGAGATGGCCGGCAAGTTCATCCAGCGGAGCGAGGTGACGTTCGAGATCCGCAGGATCCTCCACTCCGAAGGTTTCCTCGAGCTCGAGACGCCGATCCTCACGAAGTCGACGCCCGAGGGCGCCCGCGACTTCCTCGTGCCCTCTCGTGTCCACCCTGGCCAGTTCTACGCACTCCCGCAGTCGCCGCAGCTCTTCAAGCAGCTCTTCATGGTGGCGGGGCTCGAGCGCTACTACCAGATCGCCCGCTGCTTCCGCGACGAAGACCTTCGCGCCGACCGCCAGCCCGAGTTCACGCAGGTGGACCTCGAGATGTCGTTCCCGAGCGAGGAGGAGATCTACGCTCTCATCGAGAAGATCTTCGTGGCCGTGTTCCCGAAGGCCGGCATTCCCTGCGTCGCGCCGTTCCCGCGCATGAAGTACGACGAGGCCATGGAGCGCTTCGGCATCGACCGGCCCGACACGCGCTTCGGGCTCGAGCTGAAGACCCTGGACCTCTCGATGGCTCCATCGGAGGTGCTCCGGAGCGCCGAGGCCGTGAAGGCCTTCGCGATTCCCGGCGGCGCCGCGTTCGCGAGGAAGCGCCTCGACGACCTCGAGATCGCGGCGAAGCAGCTCGGCGCGGGCGGGCTCGTGTGGGTCAAGCTCGTGGACGCCACCTCCTGGAACTCCAACGCCAAGAAGCTCCTCGACGACGCGACCATCACGGCGCTGCGGCTCGAGCTCGGGGCCGGCGACGGGGACCTCGTGCTCCTCGTGGCGGGGAAGAGGAAGACGGCCAACGACGTCCTCGGCAACCTGCGCGTCGCGATCGCCAAAGAGGAGAAGCTCATTCCGGAGGGACGCTACGACTTCCTCTGGGTGACGGACTTCCCGCTCTTCGAATGGCACGCGGACGACAATCGCTACTACGCGACGCACCACCCGTTCACGTCGCCCAACGAAGAGGATCTGCCGCTCCTCGATTCGGACCCGTCGAAGGTCCGCTCGCGGGCGTACGACGTGGTGCTCAACGGCATGGAGCTCGGCGGCGGCTCGATCCGTATCCACCAGCAGGACGTGCAGTCCCGCGTGTTCTCGCTCCTCGGCATCACGCCCGAGGAGGCCCGCGGCAAGTTCGGGTTCCTGCTCGACGCGTTCCGCTTCGGCGCTCCGCCGCACGGAGGCCTCGCGTTGGGGCTCGACCGCATGTGCATGATCCTCTCGGGCTCGCCTTCGATTCGCGACGT
>JAEUQS010000471.1 GCA_016789625.1 Acidobacteriota bacterium
GGCCGGCCGCGAGGCCGAAGAGCGCGCCGCGACGCGCTGTGCCCCTTTCGAGGAAACGCAGGAGGAGCAGCAACGACGCGAGCGTGAATACGGGCATGAGCGCGCCCATGAATCCGAGCCGCGTGAAGCCCAGCGGCACGCGGGAGGTCGCGAAGAGGAGCGTCGCGAGGAGCGCCGCGCCCCGGCTCGTGAAGCGCCTCGCGAGGAGGTGGAAGAGCGGCACCGCGAGAGCTCCGGCCGCTGCGGCGAAGACGCGCGCCGAGAGGACGCTCTCGCCGAGCGCAGCCACGAAGAGCGAGAGCGGGTAGAACGCCGCGGCCGGCATCTGCGTGGCGCCCTCGAGAAAGACCGGGAAACGGCCCTCCAGGATTCCGCGTGTCGCGAGCACGTTCTGGGTTTCGTCGAAGAACGCGAGGGGCGGGAGCTCGCCCAGCCGGACGAGCCGCAGCGTCGCCGCGAGCGCCGTCAGCCCGAAGAGGAGCGCCCCCTCGGCCTTCGTGAACGCGGGAGGCTCCGCGGACCGTTCCGAAGGCCTCGTCACCAGCACCGCGCACAGGACGGCGGCCGCGAGGGCCACGAGAAACAGGGGCAGGCCCCGTCCGGTTTCGTAGAAGCGCCAAGCGCTCCGCGCCTCCATCGAGGCCAGGAGCGAAACGGCCACGAGCGCGAGCGCGAACGGACCGCGGAAGCGATTCACTCCGTCTCGGCGGCCCGGACAGACCCCTTCGGCGGAGCGCCGTTCAGCGAACCGCCGATCGCCCACAGCGTGCCGTTCGCGTCGGTCACGACGGGCTGGAAGGCCCCGGGTGGAAACGCGATCCCGAGGGGCCGGTCGAACGCAATCCCCGGCGGTCCGGTGAGATCCGTCTTGCCGAGCGTCTTCACCAGCGTGCCGTCCTTCGTGTAGGCCCTGATCTCGGACTGAAGCGGCACGGTCATCCACAGGAGCCCGTTGGGTGAGAACGCGAGGTGAGGCTCGCCGAGCGCCTCGCTCTTCCAGCCAGCGACCGGGAACGCGCGCAGGAACTTCCCGTCCGGCGTGAAAACCGAGACGCGGGCGTTCCCGTTGTCGGCGACGTAGAGCTCCTCCTCGCCCGGGGAGAGGGCGATGCCCTGCGGCTCGAAGAGCTCGCCGGGGCCGCCCCCGCGCCTCGCGAACTCGGTCGCTTTCCCGCCCTCGGGAGAGAACACGAAGATGCGGTGGTTTCCGGTGTCCGCGAGGAACACCCGGCCGTCTTTGGCCACGGCGAGGCCACGCGGGCCGAAGAACGAGTCCTTCATCTCGCGCACGAACGCACCCTCCCGGTCGAGCACCTGGACCCGGCCGTTCCACGTGTCGGCCACGTAGATTCCGCCGGGTCCCACCGCGACGGCGCAGGGCTGGTCGAACTCCAGCGGCTCCTTGCCGCGCTGGCCCACCGCGAGCAACGGCTCGCCGTGCGCGTCGAGCTTCTGGATCCGGTGGTTTCCGAAGTCGGCCACCCAGATCGATCCGTCGGCATCGAACGCCAGCCCGCGCGGCTGGTTGAAGACGCCGGGGGCGCTCTGGGCCTGCGGGGCCTTCTCGCCGTCGCCGCCGCCCGATGCAGGCTCGACCTTCTCGATCGTCGTGACCGGGATCGTGGGAAACCGTGAGTTCACGGCGTAGAGCGTCACCGACGCGTTCCGGTAGATCGGGGTGAGGAGATCGGTCCAGGCCGCGAACCGCTTCACGTGCCCGCCGCCGTAGCGCTCCTTCTCGAGGTCCGCGGCGACGACGATGGAAACCCGATATCGGTCGAGGATCGCGCGCGCCAGCTCTTCCTTCTCGGTGCCGTAGAGGAGCGCGATGTCGGCCTTCCGGCCCTCGAGGGCCTCGGGATCCGCGCCGCGCTGCTTCACGTGGTGCTCCCAGCCCGCCACGATGGGGAGCCCGGTGTTCATGCTGAAGCGCGCGTAGCCGAGATACGACTCGCCCCAGGCCTCCACGAGCACGGGGATGCCGCGGATCTCGTGGTTCAGCCAGTCGTACGCGGCCTTCTCGCGCGGGTCCCGCGTCGCGAGATAGGCCGTGCCGTCGAGCGTGAAGCGGGGCGCGTCCTCGGCGACGTGGCGGGCCTTGAGGAGCCATCCGGAGACCCCGAAGGCCGCCGTCCCGAGACACACCGCGAGAACGGCGCCCACGAGGATCCGCAGGGGAATGAGGAGGCCACGGGAAATCCCGGTTCGCTCCGTCGCCTCGCGCGAGAAGACCGCGGCGGTCAGCGCTCCGCATCCGACGGCGAAGATCAGCCAGGAGTCCAGGTAGAACTTGAAGAGCGTGTTCATGCGCCCCTCGACGGTGACCACCTCGGTGCCCGCGAGGATCGCGAGCGCGAAGGCCGGGAACAGGGCCGCGAGGCGCATCACCCTCGGGATGCGGGCCGAAAAGCCCGCCGAGACCCCGAGGAAGAACAGCCCGAACGTGAGGACGCGGTGCGAGACCGCCAGGCCGATCGCGTGCCGGGGGCCGGCGCCCACGAGCGCCGCGAGATCCACGAGCGAGAGCGGCAGGAGGAGCGCGACCAGCACGCACGCGACGAGACGGCCCTTCGCGAGCGGCCCGCCGTCCGCGGGGCGCAGCGACCGCACGTGCAGGGCGAAGAGCACGGGCACGGCGATCGCGAGGAAGAGCCCGAAGATGAGCGCGAGCTCGCTGGCCCGGGCATACGGCCCCTCCTCGAGGAGCACACCCGGCGACGGCGCCGAGAACGTCGAGCGGAACGGCTTCGTGAGGACGAACGCGATCGCGAATACGGCCGCCGCGGGGGCCACCACGTCGAAGAGAAACGAGAGGACCTTGGCGACGAAACCCGGAGGGCGCCCGGCGAACGCGTCGGCCGCGAGCACGAACAGGAGGAGGCTCGCGTACGTGGGCAGGCTCCAGCCGCTCGTGAGGACGATGGCGACGAAGAGCACCCCGAGGAGCCCGAGCACGACCACCCGCCCGATCGGCCGCGGCGGCCGCGTCGGGTCGGACACGGGGAACAGCCAGAGCATCAGCGCCGCGACGAACGCGACCGCGAACGGCATCGCCATGAGATGCGCGTGGAGGTCGGCGAACGTGAAGCTCCAGAACGGGTATTCGTTGACGGTCCCCTCGACGACCCGCGAGGTCGCCCAGAACGCGTGGAAATCGACGCTGCGGAGCTTCATCCACACGGCGGGGCCGTCCAGGTTCCCGGCGAAGAGCCCGAGGAGCACCGCCCAGAGTCCGGCCTTGCGCCCCGCGAGGAACGTCCCTGCCGCATGGAGGGCCGCGGCGAGGAGCCCGGCGAAAAGGCCGATCGCGACGTTGAAGAGCACGGCCGGCGCGACGCCCGTGAGCTTCCCGATCGCGGCGGCGACGAAGTGGCCGAAGTACGTGTAGCTCAGCGTCTTGCCCGAGTACCAGGGCTCCGGAGGCGGCAGCTCGGAGGTACGGTAGAGCGCGTTCAGGAACGAGAAGTCCATGGGCTTCTCGCCCCAGAAGATCTCGGGCTTCAGGAACCTCACGGCGAGAAAGAACACGAACCCGGCCAGGAAGACGCCCTCGGAGAGCCAGAGGTCTGAGGCCTTCGGGAGGAGCGGGTGGCCCTCGGCGCGCGTCCGTCGCGCCGCGAGGGCGGCGAGGACCACGAGCACGACGAGCACCATGAGCAGCGTGCCGCGCGTGAATCGCGCCAGGTGGAGGACACCCAGGAGCCAGGAGGCGAGCCCGAACGCCACGACCCCCACGACCTTCGAGAAAGCGAAGAGACCGGGCCGCGGCGAAAGAGCGCGCGCGAGGAGCACGTAGGTCGCGAGCCCCAGGAGCTCCACGAGAAGGAGAACGCGCACCGTCGCGGGGCCACCCGCCATGAGGCCGATGGGCAGGCCCTCGGTGCCCTCGCCGGCGAAGCGCTCCTTGACCTCCCTTCCGGGCCGGGCCAGCAGGATGTCGTTCCGGGTGAGCGTGCGGCTCGGCCGGCCGCGCAGGATCTTCTCCTCGATCTCCTCGGCCGGGAGGCGCTTCGTGTTCCGGAAGAGCACGGCCTTCGGATGGTCGTAGACGCTGAACGACTCGTCGGCCAGCTCGTCGGGGATCTGGATGCCGAAGAGCGTGGGGCGGGAAGCGAACTCGCGTTCCAGCGTGAAGCCGAGATCCCCCGCGAACAGCATGTGGAAGTACCGGCTCGTGAGCGGGAACCGGCTCTCCGCCTGCGTCACGGCACCGTAGAGCCGCTTCGTCTGGAGCACCACCCAGTCCGAGGTGGCGATCTCCTGGGCGATCTTCCGGATCTTGGCGGGGCTGTCTTCCTCGTAGTACGAGAGAGACACCATGTCGTAGCGGTCAGGCGAGCGTTCCCCGGGCAACGCGAAGGGAAAGCCCTCGTCCCAGTCCTGGATCGCGATGCGCGCGCCCGCGGGAACCTGCCGGTAGACCCACTCCGAGGCCGTGACCGCGGAATGCGGCTTGCCGTAGATCGAGAGGAACGCCAGGCACCAGAGGCCCGTCCCGACGACCACGGCGCCGCGGAGGAGGCGCCCCGGCAGCCCCCGGTCGGCCCACGACGTCAGCCGCTCGGCGCCCCAGAGCACGAACAGCGGGTAGAGCGGAAGCATGTAGCGCGGGAACTTCACGTCGAAGGACGCCGAGATCAGGAAGAACGGAACCGCGAAGGAAAGGAGGATCCATTCGGACTTCGCGATCCCCCGCGGCAGACGCAGGGCGAGGCGTGCCGTTGCCCAGAGGGCCACGATGCCGAGCAGCGGCGCCATGCCCCACAGCACGATCTGCTCGATCTCGTAGAGCCCCTTGGGGACTCCCATGTACTGGTTCGTGTACGGCACGTTGCCCGCGTTCCGCACCATGCGGCTCTGCTCGAGAATGGAATCCATCCAGACGCGGAACGTGAGGAGCGCGTACGGCTGGCCCGCGGCGAACGCGGCGATCGCCGTGAGGCCCGCGGCGATTCCCTTCGCGAGCGGCGCGAAGAAGCGCCGCTCCTCGAGCATGCGCACGAGCACCGCGACCGCGAGCGGCAGGAACATCGGCATGGCGCTGAACTTCGACGCCACCGAGAGGCCGATCAGCGCGCCCCCGAGGGTGAAGTGCGAGAGCCGACCGGTCTCCCCCGCCTTCACGAGAGCGTAGAGGGCGAGCAGCACGAGCAGAGCAAGCGCGATGTCGTTGGTCGCGAAGTGGGACGACTGGAGATGCTGGACCGTGATCGCGAGGAGGCCCGCCGCGAGGAGCCCCGCCCGCTCGCCGTAGAGCTTCCGGCCCAGGAGGCCGAGAAACACGACCGTGAGCGCGCCGAACAGCGCCGAGAGCGCCCGCCCAACGATGAACGCGCCGTCGTACGTGAGGAGCGAGGGCTTCACGAGCCCCGCGATCCCCGAGACGGCCCGGGTCACGTAGAAGGGGAAGGAACCGTACGCGAAGAAATTGGGGTTCAGCTGGAGGGGCTTCCACGACAGCTGCGTGACCGCCTCGGCGATGCGCCGCTCGTCGGGGTGGTAGTAGTGCTTCTGATCCCAGTCCAGACCGTAGAGCCGGAGAGCGAGCGCCAGGAGGAAGAGCAGCGCGAGCGCCGACCGGAACCCGAAGCGGCGCTCGGTGCTCTCGTGGGTCTCACTCATCGGCTGCGCTTCCCTAAGGTAGCAGAACGCTCAGGCTCTCTGGCGCGCCGCCCACAGCGTGCGGCCCGCGACGGCGAGGAGCACGATGCCGCCACCCAGAATCGCCCAGCCGCTGGGCCGCTCCCCGACCCCGAGAAACGTCCACACCGGGTTGAAGAGCGGCTCCAGCATCCCGAGGAGCGACGCCTCGGCCGCGCTCACGACGGTCAGGCCGCGCACGAAGAGCGCGTAGGCGACCCCCATCTGCACGACCCCCAGAAACAGCAGGAGAAGGACGTCCCGCCCCGTGAGCGCGAAGCTCGCTTGGAGTCCGCCCGGGGACGCCAGAGCGAAGGGCACCGCGAGGAGCCCGGCGACGAGGTTCCCCGCGAGCACCGCCATCGGGCCGTCGCTCGGGGAATCCCTTCGGGATTCCCGACGAAGGAGCAGCACCGTGCCGCCGAAGAAGACCCCGGAGACCACGGCGACCAGGTTCCCCGCGAGGGCCCCGGCTTCGAGCCGCCCCACGAAGAAGAGCGACATGCCGGAAAGCGCCAGGGCGATGGCCACCGCGTCGGCCTTGCGGAACGGCTCCTTCAGGACGAACGGCGCGAGCGCCAGCACGTAGAGCGGACCCGTGTACTGCAGGAAGATGGCGTTCGCGGCGGTCGTCATCTTCGTCGCCGAAACGAACGTCAGGATCATCCCGGCGTAGACGAAGGCCGAGAGGAGGGAGGCCTTGCGGAGCCGCGCGACCGACGGACGGAAGACCAGGATGAAGAAGAGCGCCGTCACCATCGATCGCCAGAACACGACGCCGATGGCCGGCAGCGAGACCAGCTTGATCGCGAGCCCGCCGCTCGACCAGAGCAGCGCCGCGAGGGCGATCTGGAGGCGCCCGGAGCGCAGCGTGAGGTGGGACGCGTCTGCCGGCATGGAGCGCGGAGGGTAGCAGCGCCGGCCGCCGGGCCGTTCTCAGGGCTTGCGGCGGATCACGGCGATCGAGACGTCGTCCTCGATCGCTCTGCGCCCCAGGAACGCGAAGAGGCTCGTCGTGAGCTCGCCGACGATTCCGGCGGCCGAGGGATGGGCCGTCCGCGTCAGGATCGCCTCGACGCGCGCGTCCCCGTATTCGTGGCCGAAAGCGTCGCGCGCTTCGGGCAGGCCGTCGGAGTGGAAGACCAGCGCCTCGCCGGGCGCGAGGACACCCTCCTCGACCCCGAACGTCGCGTTCTCCTTCACGCCGAACGGATAGGCCCCGCGGCCGAGGCGCCGGGCGATCGTGCCCTCGGGCGAGAGCTGCAGCACGGGCGGATGGCCGGCGAAGAGCATCCGGTAGCGGCCGTCCTGGGCGAGCGTGAGGATGACGCCGGCGAAGAACTGCCGGGCCCCGGCCGTGCGGCACGCGCCCGTCTTGCAGAGGATGCGGTTGATCGCGACGGCCACGGCCTCCGGCGAGGAGTCCGTCTCGATCTGCGTGCGCACGGCCGTGTGCGCGACGGCCATCACGAGCCCCGCGGCCATTCCATGCCCGGAAGCGTCGCCGAACACGACGAACAGGCTGCCGTCCGGGAGGCGCAGGAAGTCGTAGAGGTCGCCGCCCACGGTGTTCGCCGAGCGGTTGAACGCCGCGATCTCGAGGCCGGGCACCTCGGGCGGCACCTGCGGGATCAGATCGCCCTGCACGGAGCGCGCGAGCAGCAGCTCGTCCTTGAACTGCACCTTGTCGACGAGCTCGAGGATGAGGAGGACGAACAGGATCGTGACCCCCACGAGCTGCCCCGAGAGGTTCACGGAGAACTGGTCCGCGAGCTCGAACGTCCCCATGAGGGTGAAGAGGAGGGCCGCCACGAGCAGCACGCGACGGGCCGGCGCCATGAGGCGCAGGAGGCCGAACAGCACGGCGTTCGCCCCACGGAAGAACCGCTTGAAGGGATCCTTCTCCGCGGCGATGTCGTCGGCGCGCCCGCCGAGCAGGGACCTCTCGGCCTGACGCCAATCCACCCGGATGACGTCGTGCACGTCTTCGGGGTCCAGAGTCCTCACGGTCTCGCTCGCGAGCCGCTTCCAGTCCTGAGTGCCTGGCATCGCTAGGAAATACGAACTCCGCGCCCTCGGAGTTATCTCGAAGGAAGGCCTAAGCCCGCCGCCGCCTTCTTGCGAACCTTGGCCTGGAACCAGGCGAAGCGGGCGAAGAGCTTGCCGGGAAGCCCCAGAGCCTGGCCCGCCCAGCGCGGGAAGTCGAAAGTGTCGACCTGCTTCACGATGCGGCCGTTCTCGAGCACGAGCTCCGAGAGGATCACGTTCGTCACGGGGTTCTTCCCGCCGAACAGGTAGCGCGCCGTCCACTCCACGGTCGCCGTCCCGGAGCCGGCCTTCGCGATCGTGTACTGCGCGGAAAAGTCCTTCGCGCGGCGCATGAGACCGATCCACATCTTTCCGCAGTCGGCGCCGCGCAGAGAGAACGCGGGATCGTCGAACGTCGCGTTCTCCGCGTAGCAGGCCGCCATGGTCTCGCCGTCGCGGCGCGTGAGGGCATCGTAGAACCGGGTCACGACCTCGCGGGTCTCTTCGGGCGTCATGGCGCGGAGCGTATCAATGCCGGCAGCTCGGCGAGCGATTCGATGCGCTCTCCGGCCGGGAACCGGTGCCCCACGAACCGCACCGGCGCGGCGGCGGCCGCCGCGGCGTCGTAGCGGGAGTCCCCCACGAAGACGCACCTCTCGAGAGGCGCTCCGACCTTCTTCGCCGCGAGCACGACGACGGCGGGATCGGGCTTTCCGGCGGGGACCTCGTCGGCTCCGCTCACGGCGTCGAGGAGGTCCCGGAGACCCACCACCTCGAGGATCCGGTTCGCGAGCGCGTTGTTGGTGTTCGTCGCGACCGAGAGCCGGAGGCCGCTCGCGTGAAGCTCCTCGAGCACCGGACGGGCCGCGCCGTTGCGCTCGATGACGTCGAGCCGCCCGCCGAAGAACCGTACGTACGCCGCGTCCACCTCGGCCACGGTGCGCTCGGGCATGTAGGTGTCCCGGTCGGCCTCGGTGCCGTTGCCGTAGATCGCGTCGAACGCCGCGCGGGAGATCTCGGCGTGCCCGAAGTGGCGGAGCGTGTCGTTGTAGACGGCGAACCAGGCGTTCTCCGAAAACACGAGCACGCCGTCCATGTCGAAGAGCACGGCGTCGACGCTCACGAAACCCTCAGCGGCACGGTGACCGAGATGCCGGCCTCGGGACGGCAGGCCCCCTGGCCGCAGACCGAGAACCGCACGAGGACCGTCAGCGGCCGCTCCCCGCGCAGGGCCTGAGGCTGCGCGCGCAGCCCGAGCGCGACCTCGATTCGTCCGTGATGTCCGCTCTCTCCGCTGCCGTCCTCGAGCGGCACGGGCGCGGGCAAGGTCACCGTCACCTCGACGTCCGAGCCGGCCCAGGCCTCGACGCGCAGCCCGTCCTCACGCAGGTGGAAGCCGGGCGCGACCCGGATGCCGAGAGGGGCCGTCGTGGAGGCTCCCCGCCCGATCGCGATCGCGGCACACGGCTCGATCGTGACGGGAGCTCCCGGCTCGCGCACGGGAGCGCGTTCCTCTCCGAGCGCCTCGAGAGCCAGATACCAGCTCTCGAGACCGTGCGGCGAGCGCCTCATGAAGAACGCCACGTCGTCCACGGCGGCCCGCGCCGCATCCCGATATCGGGTTTCCCCGGTCCGCGCCCAGAGCCGGGCGAGCCCGAGCGCCGCCGAGCCGCTCCCGGAGGGAATCGCCTTGTCGAAGAGATCCCGGCCCGTCGCGAGGAGGGACTCGTGCCCCTCGCCGGCGAACGTGAAGCCGGGCCGCCCCGGCCGCGTGAACCGCAAGAGGATCCCGTCGGCCACGCGGCGGCACACGGCCTCGGGCTCGCCGAGATCGAGAAGGGCATTGAGGAGATACGCCTCGTCCTCGAGAAACGCGAGGCCGCGGGATTCGCCGTTCTTCCACGTGCGGGCCATGCGCCCCTCGGGCGTGCGGGCCGTCTCGAGAAGGAACCTCAGCGCCGCGCGCGCGGCCTCGGTGTATCGCGGCTCCTCGAGAACCCGTCCCGCGATCGCGAGACCCGAGACGGCGAGCGCGTTCCAGCCCGTGATGCGCTTGTCGTCGAGGCCGGGCGCGACGCGCTGGCTCCGATGCGCGAGGAGCTTCGCCCGGAGCGGAGCGGCGCGGCGCTCCTCCTCCTCCGTGAGAGCCCGGCCCAGGTGGAGGATGCTCTTCCCGGTCGCCCTTCCCGTGGATTCGTCGTGGAAGTTGCCGCGCGGATCGACCTGGTAGAGCGGCGAGAAGAACGCCGCGTCGGCCGGACCCAGCACGTCCTCGATCTCCTTCGCCTCCCAGACGAAGTACTTCCCTTCCTCTCCTTCCGAGTCGGCGTCGGTCGCAGCGAAGAACGCGCCCTCGGGCGTCTGCATCTCCCGAAGGAGGTAGTCACCGATTCCGCGCGCCGTACGTCCATGGAGCGGATCCCGCGTGAGCGCGAACGCACGGGCGTACAGCGGAAGGAGCTGCGCGTTGTCGGTCAGCATCTTCTCGAAGTGAGGGAGCAGCCAGTGAGCGTCGGTGGAGTAGCGATGGAATCCGCCCGCGAGGTGGTCGTGGATGCCGCCCAACGCCATCGCCGTCAGGGTCTTCTCCGCGAGCGCGCGGCACTCGGTATCGCCTTCTCCGGCCCGCGAGAGCCACCAGGCGATCGCGAGGTGCGGCGGGAACTTGGGGGAGGAGCCCATTCCGCCGTTCACGGGGTCGGCGAGGCGGGCGAGCGCGGCCGTGAGGAGAGCGCCGTCTGCCTGACCGAGCGGCTCGGCGGGGCGCGCCGCCATCTCGAGGCTGCGCGAGACCTCCTCGGAGATGCTGGTGGCCGTCTCCTCCACGTCGGCGCGCCGCTGGCGGAAGGCGTCGGAGAGCCGAAGGAGGAGCGTGCGGAACCCCGGCCGCGAATGGCGGTCCTCGGGCGGGAAGTACGTGCCGGCGAAGAACGGCCTCCGATCGGGCAGGAGGAATGCCGAGAGCGGCCAGCCCCCCTGGCCCGTCATGATCTGGACGGTCGTCATGTACACGTCGTCGACGTCGGGCCGCTCCTCGCGATCGACCTTGATCGAGACGAACCGTTCGTTCAGGAGGGCGGCGAGACTCTCGTTCTCGAACGACTCGCGCTCCATGACGTGACACCAGTGGCACGCGGAGTACCCGATCGACAGGAAGACGGGCTTGTCCTCCCGGCGGGCCTTCTCGAAGGCCTCGTCGCCCCAGGGATACCAGTCGACCGGGTTGTGGGCGTGCTGCGCGAGGTAGGGAGAGGTCTCGTTCACGAGACGGTTGGGGGCTCTCGACATGCGCGGAGGATGAACGAACCCCGCCGGTTTCGGGAGAGAGTCCCCGAGTCGGCCGATAATCCCCCGCGCATGCCCTCTCCGCGGCGCCGTGCGATCCACGGCGTCCTCCGCCTCGTCGCGCTTCTGTGCCTGGTGGCTCAGCCGCCTGTCGCGGTGGCGGGCTCGGAAGCGACGGCCGCCGCTGCCCCCGGCCCCCTGCTCCAGGGCCGCTCGATCTTCCGCATCTTCGGCCGCGACGACGGGCTCGACAACCTGTTCGTCGAGTGCCTCCTGCAGGACCGCACCGGCTTCCTCTGGATCGGAACCTACGACGGCCTCTACCGCTTCGATGGCCGCCGGTTCGCGCGGTTCGGCGCTGCCGAGGGCCTGCCTTCGGAGACGATCACGGCGCTCCACGAGACCGTCGACGGCCGGCTGTTCGTGGGCACGGAGTCGGGCCTCGCGGAGAAGGTGGGCGCGACGTTCGTGCGCCGCGGCCAGGCGGCGGGCCTCCCCGAGGACACGATCGCGTACCAGGGTCTGGCTTCCGATGCGGCGGGCACGCTGTTCGTCGGAACACGGAGGGGACTCTTCGCGGGTCAGGGCTCGGCCTACCGGCTGCTGCCGCGGGGCGACGGCCGGCCCGAGGCCACGGCCTTCGGTCTTCACGTCGAGACGAGCGGCCAGCTCGTTTACTCGTACGCCGACGAGCCCATCGTGCGGCGCAGCGGCTCGACGATCACTCCCTTCGGCCGGAAGCTCGGCCTGACGAGCGACGAGTGGCCCGACTTCTCCCTCACCGACGCGGACGGGAATCTCTGGGTGCGCTCCCTGCGAACTCTCTGGGTGCTCCGCCCGGGCGCCGCCCGCTTCGAGCGCGACGACGCCGGGCTCCCCGCGGCGGCTGCCTCGGGGCGGCTCGCGCTCGACGACCAGGGGCACCTTCTCGTGCCCACGGTCCGCGGGCTGGCCCGGAAGGGCTCGAGCGGAACCTGGGAGCTCATGGGCTCGAGCGAGGGCCTCGAGCGCGAGATGACGAGCTCGGCGCTCGTGGACCGGGAGGGGAACCTCTGGATCGGCCTCCTGGGCGGCGGCCTCGCCGTCCGCTACGGCGGCGGCACGTTCACGTTCTTCGGCCGGGCCGAAGGGCTCTCCTACGAGGCCGTGCGCTCCGCCGTGAAAGACCCCCAAAAGAACGTGCTCTGGGTGGGCACCGAGGACGGCCTCAACCGGTTCGATCTCGACACCGCGCACATCGCCGAGGTTCCGCTGGGAGACGCTCTCAGCCAGGACGTCTACGCGCTCGCGACGGCACCCGACGGCAGCCTGTGGGCGGGCGCCTGGTCGGGGGGCGTCACGCGGCGGGATCCTTTGGGCGGGCTCACGCGCCCGGGCGTGGTGGGCGGAAGTCCCGCCGACCTCCGCGTGCGGGCGCTGGCCGTGGACCCCGACGGCACCGTTTGGGTGGGCGCGTGGTCGGGCCTCTTCCGAAAGCGGCCCGCGGAGACCGATTTCGTGAGGGTCCCCTTCGAAGCCGACGGCCCTCGATACGTGACCGCCCTCTCGCGGGACGCCGATGGCGTGCTCTGGGCGGCGGGTGCGTTCGGCCTCCTGCGCCTTTCGGGCTCCGAGATCGCGAGGTTCGGCCCCTCGCAGGGCCTTCGCGCCGGTTCGATCGCGTCGCTCGTTCCTCTTGCGGAGGGGGGCCGGTTCGCCGTGACGTGGGAGCGCGAGCCGCTCGGCCTCGACGTCCTCGAGGTCCGAGACGGATCCGTCAGGCACCGCGTGATCGCCAGCCAGCGCGGGCGGAGCGGCTATCCCTGGCGCGCCCTCGGCGTCGACGCGAGAGGGCTCCTCTGGGTCGCCACGGAGCGCGCCGCCGAGACCGTCGACCTCTCGTCCGCCTCTCCCGTGCTCGTCCCCGCCGCCCCCGGACTCGGGTCGGTGTCGATCCTCCGGGGCGCGTTCTTCGCGGAGCCATCGGGCGCCGTCTGGCTGGGGGCGACGCGCGGCCTCGTGCGCTTCCAGCCCGACGCCCAGCGAAGGACCGTACCGCCGCCCCACGTCGTGCTCCTCGACGCGCGCTCGGGCGACCGCACGCTGCAGAATGGCGAACGGCTGCCGCACGGCACCCGCGGACTCGTGGTGCGGTGGGCCGCGCCCCTCTTCCAGGATGCCGTCCGGGGCCGGTTCCGCTACCGGCTGGAAGGCCTGGCCGGCGGGAGCGGGGAAACCGAGACCCACGAAACGGAGGCCCGCTTCGAGGCGCTGCCTTCGGGAACGTACCGCTTCCGGGTCGTCGCACTCTCCTCCACCGGTGCGCTGAGCCCGGAGCCCGCCACGTTCGGGTTCGTCATCGCGCGGGCCTGGTGGGAGCTGCCGGGCGTGTGGCTGCTCGCCGCCGTGCTCGCGGCCCTCCTCCTGCGGGCGGCCTACCTGGCCCGCACACGGGCTCTCCTCAGAGACCGGGCGCGGCTCGAGGAGGCCGTCGCTGCGCGCAGCGCCCAGCTCGAGACGAAGACCAAGGAGCTCGAGGAGGCCTCGTTCACGGATCCCCTCACCGGCGTCCGCAACCGGCGCTACTTCGCGGCCGTGATCGCGCCCGAGGTCGCGCGCTTCCGGAGGATGCATCTCCGGAGCGGAGAGCACGCGAAGGACCGCAGAAACGCGGACGTCGTCTTCTACCTCGTGGATCTCGACCACTTCAAGCAGGTCAACGACCGCTACGGGCACGAGGCCGGAGACCGCGTGCTGCTCGAGACCTCGTGGCGCCTCTCGGCCACCATCCGCCAGTCGGACATGCTCGTCCGCTGGGGCGGCGAGGAGTTCCTCGTCGTCTCGCGCGACACGGAGCGCGAGAAGGCCCACCTCCTCGCCGAGCGCATCCTCGCGGCGATCTCGGGCTCCCCGTTCGAGATCGGCCTCAGCATTCCGCTCGGGCGCAGCGCGTCGCTGGGCTTCGCGCCGCTCCCCTGGTCGATCGAGAGCCCGGACCTCCTCTCACACGAAGACATCCTGAAGCTCACCGACATGGCCCTCTACGAGGCCAAGCGCCGAGGCCGGAACCGCGCGATCGGTCTCCTCCCCCTGCCCTGGAACGGGGCGCCTGAAGATCTGGTCCCGACGCTCGCGGCGCAGCGCTTCGAAGCCCTCGACGGTTTCGTCTTCCAGTCGTCGGAAATGGTGGGCCCGGCCATCCTCACGGACCTTCCGCCCCGGAGAGTCGGCATCGACAGCGGTCAACAACCCGCGCAAACTCCGTGACATCGGTTACGGACAGATCATGGTCGGTCGCCCCATCGTTGGGGGGTTAGGGAGTCGAACGGTATGAAGATCGGGCGTACGGGCCGACGTGTATTCAAAGGTTTCATTGCAGCCGCGTTCGGAGCCGCCCTGGTCCCCCGGCTCGTCGGCGGCCCCGAGCTCGCTCCTCCGGGCGCCGCGCCGAGGTCGGCCAGCCCCGCGAGCCCCTCGGCGATTCCCAACCCGATCCTGTTCGTGACGCAGGTCCCCGTGCCGGCGGACTTCACCACGATCGGAGCGACGTTCGGGAACCACCTCTCCGCGGTGACCTCCTGCGCGCGCGGCGGAGACCTCTACATTCGATACACCGACGGCACCCTCAAGAACCTCACGTCCGCCGCGGGCTACGGCAACGCGGGATTCCAGGGCCCGGCGTCGATCTCGGTGCGCGATCCGCACGTGCACTGGAGCGGCACCAAGGCCATCTTCTCGATGGTGGTGGGGGCGACGGCGAACCGTTACCAGTACATCGACACGTACTGGCAGCTCTACGAGATCACGGGCTTCGAGCAGGGTGGGACGCCCGTGATCACGAAGGTCCCGAACCAGCCCGCGACGACGAACAACATCTCCCCCATCTACGGCACCGACGGACGCATCATCTTCACGTCCGATCGCGCGCGGAACGGGGCGGCGCACCTGCGTCCCCAGCTCGACGAGTACGAGGAAGCCGCCACGGTGACCGGACTGTGGAGCCTCCACCCGGGAACGGGCGAGCTCAAGCTCCTCACGCACACGCCTTCCGGGGCCTTCACCCCCTTCCTCGACAGCTACGGGCGCGTCATCTTCACCCGCTGGGACCACCTCCAGCGCGACCAACAGGCCGACGCGGACTTCGACCAGGAAACCTACGGCACGTTCAACTACGCCGACGAGAGCGCGGGCGCCGCCCGCCTCACGGACCGCACCGAGGTCTTCCCCGAGCCGCGGGCCGCGCGTACCGATCTCCTCATGGGCACGAACCTCGAGGGCCACTCGTTCAACCAGTTCTTCCCCTGGGAGATCAACGAGGACGGCACGGCCGAGGAAACCGTCAACCACGTCGGACGCCACGAGTTCCAGTCGTACTTCAACCGGACCATCAACAACGACCCGAACGTCGTGGAGTTCATCTCGGCCACGACGGGCCGCGTGAACCAGAACTCCGTGGTCAACATCTTCCAGGTCAAGGAGAGCCCCACGCAGGCGGGCCGTTACTTCGGCATCGACGCGCCCGAGTTCTCGACGCACGCCTCGGGGCAGGTCATCGCGTTCGACGCGATGCCGAGCCTGCCGCCGGACCAGATCGCCATCACGTACTACACCCACCGCGACACCGCGAGCTACACGGGCGGCGGAACGCCACCCCCCACGCATTCCGGCCACTACCGCGACATCCTGCCGCTCTCGGACGGAACCCTCGTGGCCGCCCACACCGCCGAAACGCGGGCCGACGCGAACACGGGTACGCGTCAGAACCCCGGCACGCGGTACGACTTCCGCCTCAAGCTCCTCACGCAGCCGGGTCAGTACTGGGTTGCCGGCGCGCCTCTCACCAGCGGGATCAGCAAGTCGATCTCCTACTGGGATCCGGACGAGATGGTCTCCTACAACGGACAGCTGTGGGAGCTCCAGCCGGTCGAGGTGAAGTCGCGCGTGATTCCTCCTCCGAGGAGCGAGGCGATTCCGCCGCCGGAGCTGCTGATCTTTCAGCAGGAGAACGTCGACCCCGCCGTGTTCAAGGCCGACCTCGTGAACCGGAACCTCGCGCTCATCGTGAGCCGCAACGTCACGACGCGCGACCGGCTCGACAAGCAGCAGCCGTTCAACCTGCGCATCACCAACACGATGACGCAGACGACCGGTGCCGGCGGCACGCTCTACGACATCTCGCACATGCAGATGTTCCAGGCCGATCAGATCCGCGGCATCGGCGGCACCGTGAACCCGCGGCCCGGCCGGCGGGTGCTCGGCCAGGTGATGCACGACCCGGCCGTCATCAACCCGCCGAACCCCACGGGCCCGGCCGGCAGCGTGAAGCTCGCGACCGACGGCTCGATGGCCTCGTTCGTTCCCGCGCGGCGGGCCCTGTCCTGGCATCTGACGAGCCCGACGGGCACGCCGGTCGTGCGGGAGCGCTACTGGCTCACGTTCCAGCCGGGTGAGGTGCGCGTCTGCGCCTCCTGTCACGGTCTGTCCTCCAAGGACCAGGCCAACCAGAACGCGCCTCAGAATCCCCCGGAGGCGCTCCGTCAGATCCTCCAGCACTGGAAGGGCCTGAGCGGCGCCGTCCCTCCGAACGTCACGAACGTGCAGCCCTCGTGCGCCAGCAATGTCGGCGGGCGCTCGATCACCCTCACGGGCACGGGCTTCGTCGCGGGCGCCACCGTCACGCTGGCGGGCACGCCCTGCAACGTCACCAACCTGACGGCTACGTCGATCACCTGCACGGCCGGCAGCCGGGCGAACGGGCCGGCCGTCACGGGCAACGTCGTCGTGACGAACCCCAGCATGCTCTCGGGCATGCAGATCGGCACGTTCACGTACGGCCTTCGCGGGGACGCCAACAACAACGGCAGCCTCACGGCAGCGGACACGTTCTACCTGAACATGGCGATCTTCCTGGGCGGCAGCCCGGTCGCCTCAGTCTGTCAGGGGGACGCGAACTCCAACAACGCCGTCACCGGAGCCGACGCCTTCTTCCTCAACATGTACGTCTTCCTGGGAGGCGCCGCACCCGGACCTTGACGTAGTTTCCTGGGGGCACCCGGGCCGGGGCCCCCAAACCCCCACCCAGCCCAACGCTGTTTTTTTCCGGGTCGCGGGGGACCCCAGCCCGGGCCCCGGGGTTTTTTTGGGGGAGACACCCCACA
>JAEUQS010000539.1 GCA_016789625.1 Acidobacteriota bacterium
CTCCGCGCTCTCCGCATGCACGGCGAGACCTCGCGCTATCACCATCAGTTCGTGGGCGGGAACTTCCGGCTCGACGCGCTGCAGGCGGCGGTCCTCCACGTGAAGCTCCCGCACCTCGACTCCTGGGCGGCGGCCCGCAGGGCCAACGCCGCCGAGATCGAGGCGCTCTACCTCGAGATGGGGGGCCGGTCCTTCGAGGACGGCGGTCTCTCTTTCCCGCGGGTGAAGGTGAACGGCGACCACGTGTTCAACCAGTTCGTCTCCCGCGTCGGCAGGGGACGCAGGGAAGAGCTCAGGACGTTCCTCGCCGACCGCCAGATCGGGCACGCCGTGTATTACCCGGTTCCGCTCCATCTGCAGGAGTGCTTCGCGTACCTCGGCTGGCGCGAAGGCGACTTTCCGGAGAGCGAGAAAGCGGCCAAAGAGACGATCGCTTTGCCGGTCTTCCCCGAGCTGACGGCCGACCAGAAGCGCTATCTGGCCGCCTCGCTGGCCGAGTTTTCCAACGCTAAGTAGCTGATTCCACGTGTCTTGTTCGTGATCTCACAAGGCTCTTGACAGATTTCGGTTCCGGGAATACATTGCTAGCACTCGCCCGTTGGTACTGCTAACAACGCATGGGCGGGTACAAGCAGTCTCTACCCCGGCGCGAGCCGAACCACCCAACACAAGGAGCCGAAAAATGAAGGTCCGTCCCCTCTACGACCGAATTCTCGTCAAGCGCGTCGAAGCCAAGGAACAGGTCCGTGGCGGCATCATCATTCCCGACACGGCCAAGGAAAAGCCCCTCGAGGCCGAGGTCAAGGCCGTCGGCGAAGGCAAGTTCGACGACAACGGCAAGCGCATCCCCCTCGACGTGAAGTCGGGCGACCGCATCCTCATCGGCAAGTACGCGGGCACCGAGATCAAGATCGAGGACGAGGACTACGTGATCCTGCGCGAAGACGAAGTCCTCGCGATCGTCGAAAGCAAATAGAACCGGGAAACCCAGTTATGGGTTTCCCTGGCCCTTCCAGCGGGCTTGCGCGCCTTCGCGCTGAGCCCGCCGGGGGATCCGAGACCCGGAACACAAGCCGCGCTGCGGCTGAAAAACAAAAGAGGTAAAGCACATGGCTGCCAAGATCATTACTTACGGTGAGGACGCTCGTCAGAACATCCTCCGCGGCGTGAACAAGCTCGCCGACGCGGTCAAGGTCACGCTCGGCCCCAAGGGCCGCAACGTGGTCATCGAGAAGAAGTTCGGCTCGCCCACGATCACCAAGGACGGCGTCACCGTCGCCAAGGAGATCGAGCTTTCCGATCCTCTCGAGAACATGGGCGCCCAGATGGTCCGTGAGGTCGCCTCGAAGACCTCCGACATCGCTGGCGACGGCACGACGACCGCCACGGTCCTCGCGCAGGCCATCTACCGCGAAGGCATCAAGATGGTCACGGCCGGCCACAACCCCATGGAAGTGAAGCGCGGCATCGACATCGCCGTGAAGGCCGCCGTCGAGTCCATCAACAAGCTCAAGAAGAACGTCGACGAGAAGGAGATCGCCCACGTCGGCACGATCTCCGCCAACGGCGACGAAGAGATCGGCAAGATCATCGCCGAGGCGATGTCCAAGGTCGGCAAGGACGGCGTCATCACCGTCGAAGAGGCCAAGGGCCTCGAGACGACGCTCGAAGTGGTCGAGGGCATGCAGTTCGACCGCGGCTACCTCTCGCCGTACTTCGTGACCGATGCCGAGCGCATGGAAGGCGTCCTCGAGAACGCCAAGATCCTCATCTACGAGAAGAAGGTCTCCTCCATGAAGGACCTTCTCCCCATCCTCGAGCAGGTCGCCAAGCAGAACCGCCCCCTCCTCATCATCGCCGAGGACATCGAGGGTGAGGCGCTCGCGACGCTCGTCGTGAACAAGCTCCGCGGCACGCTCCACGTGGCCGCCGTCAAGGCCCCCGGCTTCGGCGACCGCCGCAAGGCCATGCTCGAGGACATCGCGATCCTCTCCGGCGGCAAGATGATCTCCGAGGACCTCGGCATCAAGCTCGAGAGCGTCAAGTGGGAAGACCTCGGCGACGCCAAGAAGGTCACCGTCGACAAGGACAACACCACCCTCGTCGTCGACACGGGCGACAAGAAGCGCAAGGAAGCGATCACGGGCCGCGTGAAGCAGATCCGCGCCCAGATCGAGGAGACCTCCTCCGACTACGACCGCGAGAAGCTCCAGGAGCGCCTCGCGAAGCTCGTCGGCGGTGTCGCGGTCATCAAGGTCGGCGCGGCCACCGAGACCGAGATGAAGGAAAAGAAGGCCCGCGTCGAGGACGCGATGCACGCCACGAAGGCGGCGGTCGAGGACGGCATCGTCCCCGGCGGCGGCGTGGCTCTCCTCCGCGCGATCGAGGCCGTGGACAAGCTCGATGAGAAGGGCGACGTCAACGTCGGCGTCCGCATCATCAAGCGCGCTCTCGAGGAGCCCGCTCGTCAGATCATCGCGAACGCCGGGCTCGAGGGCTCGGTC
Source organism: Acidobacteriota bacterium (assembly GCA_016789625.1). GTDB lineage: Bacteria > Acidobacteriota > Thermoanaerobaculia > UBA5066 > UBA5066 > JAEUQS01. Next base: position 2,505 of record JAEUQS010000539.1, read on the forward strand.
ATCGTGAAGGACCTGAAGGAGAAGGGCGGCTTCATCGGCTTCAACGCGGCGACGGAGAAGACCGAAGACATGCTCAAGGCCGGAATCGTGGATCCGGCGAAGGTCACGAAGTCGGCGCTCCAGAACGCGGCCTCCATCGCGGGCCTCATGCTCACGACGGAAGCCCTCGTCTCCGAGATCAAGGAGAAGGACAAGGCTCCTCAGGGCGCGCCCGGCGGCGGCGGCATGGGCGGCATGTACTAAACGAACCGAACCCGAAAGGGCTTGGTTTCCGGCGGACGGGAGCTTCGGCTCCCGTCCGTTTTTCGTTTGTTCCTGGGAGCTCCCGGCCCGATTTCAGGGAAGTTTCGCGTTTTTCTCGCGCGGGACGGCAATCGACCCGATAACTTCCTCGCGAACATCGAACTGGGGGGCTGGAATGGCGCGAATCGGAACGGGCAGCGTTCTCACGAGAGTCGCAGTGGTCTTCCTGCTTGCGGGAACGATCTTCGGAGCGACCCCGGCCTTCGGACAGCTCCGGGCGACCTTCCGGGACTACCGCACCTTCCCCGGAAACCCCGTCCTCTCCACGAATCCGAACTACACCTACACCACCGATTTCGGGACGGGATCCCGGGTGACGATGACGTTCACCGGACCGCAGACCTACACGACCCAGGCCATCGACGGATTCAAGCTGGCGATGGACAGCCCCCAGACCTACGGCTTCACCGGCGGGCTCAGCTACACCGCGCCCCAGGAGATGCCCACGAGGACCCACACGATCGGGATCCGCGTCTACATCAAGGACGACTCCGGGGCGGGCCCGGAGCTGTGCTCGAAGACGGGAGAGCCCGCAACGGTCTCCTCGGGCCAGACCGGCTCCGTATCGGCCGCGATCAGCTGCACGCTCACCCAGATCGGCTACTACAACAACTCCGCGCAGGACAACATCCAACGCAATCTCTCGAGCCTGCAGTACTGGGCCGACGTCACCATCGACGGCGTCACACAGAACGTCCGCCTCTTCGGCTTCTGGCAGAACGTCAGCATCCGGAACTCGATCACCCTCTTCAATCCGTCCCCGAGCCCGCAGGTCCGCCTCGCCCCGGGGACCTCGCAGGCCTTCAGCGCGAGCGCGAACGTCACCCTGCTCGGCCGGGACAACGGCGAGATCGATTTCCGCATCGTCGATCAGGCCGGGACGCTCCAGACGTCTCCCGTGACGCAATCGGTTTCCTACACGGGCTTCCAGAGGTTCGAGCTCTCGATCCCGGCGTTCACCATCGGGCCGGGGGTGACCCGCCTGGATCTCAAGGGCTCTCTCCGGAACGGGGACCAGATCCTCGCGGAGTCCCCGCTCATCTCCTACACCGTCGGCGACGACTGCGGGCTCACGGGCCGCCTCTACCGGGAGGGCCGGCTGGGCATCTATCCGCTGCCGGACGCAGCCGTCGAGCTGTGGGACGTAACGGCTTCGGAGCGCCTCGTCGACAAGGTGAAGGCTCAGCTCAAGGGGACGTTCGACGTTCCCGACGCGAGCTACTGCTTCAAGCTGCCGGCGTCTTTCGACTACACGAAGCGCTACCAGATCCGCGTGAGGCTTCGGGATTCCCTCGAGGAGACGGGCGCGAAGATCCTCATCGCGCCGAGCCAGGCCTCGATCCTGCCCACGGAGATCCGCTGGCAGCCGTTCACGATGACGGCGGGCACCACGACGCGCAAGGACCTGAAGGTCGACGAGAGCGAGATCGTCATCCCCGCAGGGACGAAGGACACGCTGTACGCGGCGGCGGAGATCTACTGGCACATGTGGCGGCAGGTCTATCTGATGATGCCGCTCAACACGACCGTGGCTCTCTCGCGGGATCTTCCCGTCGAGGTCCATCTCAACGGAACGCCCACCTCGTTCTACTGCCCCACCAACGATCCGGCCGGCTGCCTCGTTCCCTCGAGCATCGTGCTCGACCGCACCGACAGCGTGCCGGGCGCGAACCCCAGCGTCATCTGGCACGAGTTCGGCCATCACCTGATCCGGGAGCTCTACGCGGGGGAGATCCCGCGGCCCGCGATGTCGACCGACAGGCTTCTCGATCTGAACCACAACGGCTTCGCCAACGACTACACCAGCGCGTCGATGGACGAGGGGTTCGCGACGTTCTGGGCCGTCGCGACGAGCCAGGTGTTCGAGATTCCGCAGGGCCGCAACCCGCGCTTCCGCTGGAACACCCCGACCCCGACGACGTCGAGCGCACTGAACCTCGACCTGAACTTCCGCGCGGTGACCCAGGCCTCGGGTCCCGGGGTGACGAATGACGAGGAGATCGCCTTCGCGGGCCTGCTCTGGGATCTCGTCGACACGCGGGTCGATCCCCTGGAGGCCGCGGGAAGCGGTGTCGCGTCCGACAGCGCCGAGGTCTCCCTCCCCGACGTCCTGTCCGTCTTCGCGCAGGCCAGGCCCGGCAGCGTCGCGCGGCTGAGGACGGCGCTGGCCGCCAAGTTCCCCGCGCTGGCGGCAGCTCCCGCTCCGCCCGCAACCGGCCTCTCGCCGCTGGATCAGCTCTTCGTCCTGCACGGCTTCTTCGCCGACGCGAATCCCGCCGATCTCCGGTACTCCGATGGCGAGGCCGTCGGACCGGCAGCGAACGGCGCCGTCTGGAACGGCTATGCGCTGGCTTCGGCGACCGCGGGGACGACAGGGACGCCCAAGGTCGTGCAGGCCCGCCCGAACCGCGAGAACCTGCGTCAGGTGCCGGGAGCGCTCCTCGACGTGAGGTTCCGCGACGAGCAGGGGAACGAGGTTCCCACAGCGGGTCTCGACGTGAAGGTCGTCTTCCCTCCGGGCCTC
>JAEUQS010000552.1 GCA_016789625.1 Acidobacteriota bacterium
ATGTCGAGCGCGGACGGCTCTGTCGTCCAGACGCCGAAGGCGAGAGGCATGCGCGAGAACACATCGAGCACGACCGCGATCCGGAACGTCAAGAGATTGAAGAGCCTTCGCACATGGGTGACGTCGATGAGGACCTTTCGAGCGGTACCTTGGCGTCGACCGCGCGAAACCGTTTCTTGTCCTTCGGCGTGGAATCCTTGGCTGTAGCTTTGGCTGGGGTCGCGGAGTCCGGAACTCTCGCACCGGTGTCGGGAGGCACGCGCTTCTCATTCCGGATCCTCCCGACCGTGCGGCCGGAGACCTTGAAGCCGAGTCGAGCCATGGTCTCGGCAACTTTGTCCTGTCCGCCGATCCCGGCCTGCGACAGGAAGAGCACGAGGTGCCGCACGGCGTCGGCGAAGCGCCGAACAGGAGGCAGGGCGACGATGCGCTCGCCGACTTGCCGAACTCCGGGGTCCTTCTCCTGTGCGGTGCGGAGAAGCGACTCCCATTCGTAGATCGTCGACTCGGCGACCGCGAACATCGCCGCCGTCTCGCGGACGGAGAGCACGAGGGCAGCGCGGATCTTGAGGATCTCGAATCTCTGCGACGGCGTGTAGTGAGGGCGCCTGCGCTCGGGCACCTTGCTCCACCGCTCGCCGAGAATCTTCGCGGCGGACAGCGCGAGGGGAAGCTGATAGCTCGCCTCGACTTGCTGACCTACGGCGTCCCTCTCGGAGTCAGGGCGTGACCTCCAGTCCGATAGCGCCGTTCCGAGAGCGATGGCCATGAAGTGCTTGGCGGCGAGAAGCGCTCGGAGACCAGCACGATCCAGGAGTCGAGTCTTGAGCGAAGTGGTGAGTGCGCGGATTTCCAGCGAGTCTCCGCCAAGCCGATGGATTCGCATGGCCGAGATTCTCGCCCGGCCTACGATCGGACCGGACGGAACATCAGCGCAGCAACTGGGCGCTGAACCCTTTGATGACAGCCTCAAGAACCTGCGCAAGTGCCTGCGGACGAAGCACTCCAACGCGGGATGCCACCAGGGAAACGTGGGCCGTGAAGAGTTTCGTGGGCCGCGCAAAGCTCAGCTTGTCGAGGGAGCCTGTGGCGAATGCCGATTGAGAGATCCCAATGGCACGTGTGTCGGCGTAGGCGTTGCTAGTGAGCTGGCACAATACCCACTCCTCATCGAGCGCGTCCGCAAGGACGAGAGCAGGCCGAATTTTGGAGTGCGTGAGGTCCGAGAAAGGAAAACGGACGAGGACGACTACTCCCCCTGCAAGTGTGACCACGCTTCGTCCTCCTCCGGACGGTTCCAGTCACGCGCGAGGGCGGCCTCGCTCAAGAGTGCTGTCTCGGAAAGAGTCGCGGGCGAGATGGCCACGAGCACTTGCTGCCCTGGCGTGAGATGCACCTCGCCCGGCAGCTGGATGTTGCCATGTTCGTCGACGTAACCCCGGAGGAGCTGTTCCATTGCCGAGCAGCTTACGATCCCCTCGGTAGGGGGTCAAGCCGTCCAACTCCGCGTGACGCCCGCGTTTGCGCGGGCTCCGGACCGTCTCTCTCGCGGTGACCCGTCGCTTCTGGATACCGATCATGCCAATGAGCGTTGTAGATTCCCGGGAAGAGTGAAGGCGTCGCGCTCGGACCGGTTTGCGGCCTTCGGGGCGGCGACGAAGGGCGCACTTCGGCGTGCCGTAGCCGCTCTCGAGATCGTGCCGGTCGTCCGGGTCGTGGCCGTCGTCGTCACGAGTCTCACCCTCTTCCCCACGCGTCCAGTCCTGGCGCAGTCCGATCTCTCGGGGTCGGGCAAGGGCTTCGTGTCGACGGTCGCGCAGGGCGACCTCTTCATGAATCTCGGGTACGACGCGCGCGGCAACCTGGCAAAGGAAGAAAGCTCTCAGGGGGTCTCGCGGCTCGTCGAATACGACGAGTGGGATCGCGTCGTCAGAGAAACGTCGGGGATCGTGAGCGCCGGACCGCTCGACCCGGCACCCGTCGTCGTCGAGTACGGGTACGACGCAGCGGGGCGGCTCGCCTTCGAGAAGAGGAACCAGACCCAGGCCGCGGGCGGCGGATCGGGCATCGGGACGCAGGTCCGCGAGGTCGTCACGCGGTACACGTACGACGAGCGCGGGCAGCTCCTCACGATGACGGAGGAAGGCCTCGCCGGCCCGAGCGGTGGCGTTTCAGATACGGGAACGACCACGTTCTCGTACCAGCCCGGCACCGGGCACCTCGACACCGTGACGAGCCCCGCCGGCGTCGTCACCAAGTACCGGTACGACGCCGCTGGCCGCCTGGCTGGCGAACGAACAGAGGCCCCGGGCGTGTCGCCATCACCGGGAGAGAGTCTGAGGGGCTACGACATTCTCTCCCGCGTCAATTACCAAACAGACGGAGACACGGCACCCGGCAAGGTGGGCGAGTGGAAAGGCATCTACGACGGGTTCTCACGCCTCGTCAGGCAAACGCTGCCCACGGGAGCCATCCTCGAGGCCGACTACGACCAAGCCGACGGCATCACGGAAGTGCGGGCGAAGGACGCAGCGGGGGTTCTTCTCTCCCGGATCTCTGGCGTGAAGCTCACGACGACGGGTGAGGTCGTCGATCTCTCCGAGCATCAGGGGACCGGCACCCCGAGGCGGGTGCAGAAGACGCTCGACGCCGCGGGACGCACGACACACGTACTCAACGACGGCCGCGTCGAGCGCGAATACGAGTTCCAGCCGGCCACGGGAAGACTCCTCGTAGAGAAGACGCCCACCCGCGAACAGCGATACACCTACGACGGAGGCTCCCTCTGGGCCAAATCCGTCGCGGCAGGCGAGGCGCAGACGGGCCCGAGCTGCTCGGCATTCCTGCCGTCGACGACGACCGAGATCCGGCGGGACGCCCAGGGCCGGCCCGTGGCCGAGACGAAGAGCGACGGCAAGTCCACGACGTACCTCTGGGACGAGGAAGGCCGACCTCTCCTCACGAGAGAGGGCTCCGAGGCCCACTTCCTCACATGGGACTCGCGCGGCGCGTTGGCCCGCCTCAACAGACCCAACGGCCGTGGCGAAACCACCTTCGGGTACGACCTCGACGGCCGGCCCATCCGGCAGGTGCACACCGTCCCGGGCCTGCTGGCCCCCGAGGTCACGAGCGCGGGGATCGACGCCGCGGGCCGGCGCGCCAGCCTCAACCTCCCCGACGGCGGAACCGAGCTCTATCGCTACGACTCGGACGGCGAGCTGTCCGAGGTGACGCGTCCAGACGGCGTGAAGGTCGGGATCGAAAGAGACCGCGCGAACCGCATCACCCGGATTCTCCCCACG
>JAEUQS010000557.1 GCA_016789625.1 Acidobacteriota bacterium
AGCACCGGCTCCTTCGGCTCCCGGGCGCGCCACTCCTCCACGGCCTTCAGGGCGCCCGCGAGGTCCTCGCTGGCGAGCAGCCGGTCGAGCCCCTGCGGCGGTCCGGACCGCCCTGCGGGCGCCGGCCCTGACCGTGCCGGCGCTGGCGCTGGCGCTGCCGGCGCCGGCCGTGCGGGCGCGACCGGGCGGGAGGGCGCGAGCGATGCCGAGACGCGCGCCGGGCGGGGCCCGGGGCTGGGCTCGGGGGGCGGCAGGTTCTGGGCCTTGGCCATCGGAGTCCGCCGGTAGACGTAGGTGTCGCCCAGGGACACGGGGGTGAAGCCGTCGGAGAGCCCCCAGAGCGTCTCGGCGTAGCCGAGGAAGAGGTAGCCGCCCTCTCGGAGCGTGTCGCGGAGCTTTCCGATGACCTCCCGGGTGACCTCCTCGCGGAAGTAGATGAGGACGTTCTCGCAGAGGACGAGGTCGGCCTGCCTCACGGAGACGGGATACGCCCCGGTGACGAGGTTGAGCGGGGCGAACTCCACGAGGCTCGCGATGCTCTCGCGAACACGATATCGGGTTCCTACCTTGTCGAAGTAATGCTCGAGGTAGCCGGGCGGCAGGTTCCGGAGGCGGAACGGATCGAAGAGCCGCGACTGCGCGAGCGCGAGCGCCCGCGTCGACAGATCCGTCGCCACGATCCGCACCCGCCACTCGGCCCCGAGGTTGAGGCGGTGGACGGCAATGGCGAGGGAGTAGGGCTCCTCGCCGGTCGAGCAGGCGGCGCTCCACACGATGAGCCGCTTCTCGTCCCTGCGCGCCCTCACGAGCTCGGGCAGGACCGTGCCCTCGAGCGCGCGGAACTGGCCCGCGTGCCGGTAGAACGAGGTCTCGTGGACGGCGATCTCCTCCGAGAGCTTCGTCCACTCCTTCTCCTCGACGAGGTGTCCGGTCACGTACACGCCCTGGGAGGCCGCGCCCACCGCCTTGGCGCGAACCGAGAGCGCGTTCCAGAGCGCGTTGGGCTGGGTCAGATCGAACCGGAAGCCGATGCGCGTCGCGAGACCGGCGGCCGCCGTGGCGAGGGCTGCGTGGTCGTAGCGGATCTCACCCTGAGTCATGGCGGTGGCGGATTACGAACCGGACCGCGTCGCGAAGCGGACGATCTCGGCCGCGATCTCGTCGAGCGGCAGGACCGCGTCGGCAAACGGCCGGGCGGCGCGCGGCATGCCGTAGACGGCGCTCGAGGCCTCGTCCTGAACGATGACGCGGCCCCCGCGCGACTTCACGGCCGCGGCTCCCGACGCCCCGTCGCTGCCCATGCCGGTGAGGATCACGGCGAGGAGGCCCTCTCCGTACACGGCGGCTGCGGACCGGAGCGTCACGTCGGCGATCGGGTGCGCCGCGCCGGGGGCGCCCCCGCCCCGGTGGAGCTGGATCTTCCGGCCGGAAAGCACCTCCACGTCGGCATCGTCGGGCGCGACCAGGATGGAGCCGGGCGCGAGCGGATCCCCGTGGGGCACGCTCACGGGGTTGGGCGACGTGGCCCCCAGCCAGGCCGCGAGGCCCGACGCGAAGCCCACGGCGATGTGCTGCACGACGATGACGGGAACCGGGAATCGCGCCGGGAGGCGCGAGAGGACCTTCTCGAGGGCCGGGGGTCCGCCGGCAGAGGACGCGATCACCACGAGCCGCGCCGGCCCCGGCGCCTCCCGCGGGCCGTGCTCGGCCGGGCCCGCGGCGGGCGCGGCCTTTCCGGCGGGACTGCGGAAGAGCTCCTCGACCGGGGTCTTCGGACGCGCGGGCGCGCTCGGAGCGCTCGCGGGCACGGGAGCGTGTGGCAGGGGCGATGGCGAGGCGGGGACGGAAGGAAGAGGCGGCTGGGGCCGAGGGCCCGAGCCGGCGCGGCGCGAGCTGCGAATGGACTCCTTCGCCTGCGCGAGGTCCTTCACCTTCTTGACGAGCGCCGCCATCGCGGCCTGCGAGCCGTCGGGCTTGGCGACGACGTCCAGCGCGCCGGCGGCCAGCATGCGGAAGACGATGGCGTTCCGGTCGAGGCTGGAGACGACCACGATCGGCGTGGGCCGCCGCTTCATGATCTCCTTGATGGCGTCCTCGCCGCCCCGCCCCGGCATCACGACGTCCATCGTGACGATGTCGGGCTCGGTGCGGACGACGGCCTCGATGGCCTCGTCGCCGTTCGAGGCGCGGCCCACCACCTGGATCTCGGAATCCGCCTCGAGAGCCGACTTGAGCACGGCGCGGAACAGGGCGGAGTCGTCGGCGACGACGACGCGGATCACGCGGAGGCCGAATCCGGGCTGGCGGCTCCCGAGGCGCCCGGGCCGTCGACGGACTCGAACGCCGGCAGCTCGAACGCGAACGTCGAGCCCTTGCCGTGCTCGCTCTTCACCCAGACGCGGCCTTTGTGGGCCTCGACGATCTGCTTGACGATGAGGAGCCCGAGCCCCGTGCCCTGGATCTTCTTGACCTGCTCGGCCTTGCCGCGGCCGTAGCGCGTGAAGAGGTTCGCGAGGTCTTCCGCGGGGATCCCGATTCCCGTGTCGCTCACCGCCACCGTGTGCGCCGAGCCGGTGGAGCTGAGCGTCACGGTGAGCGTGCCGGGCTCCACCGTGTACTTGATGGCGTTCGTGATGAGGTTCGCGAGCACCTGCTCGATGCGGCGCGCGTCGATCTTCGAGTAGATGGGAATCGAGACGTCGGTCGCGAACGAGAGCTGGTGCCCGCGCTTGCGCGCGAGCGGCAGGAGCTGGTCCACCGTGCCGCGCGTGAGCGCGGAGACCTCGCAGGGCTCGACGTCGAGGCGGAACATCCCCGCGTCGAGCTTGGAGAAATCGAGAAAGTCGTTGAGCTGGCGGAGCAGGCTCTCGGCGTTCTTGAGGATCGTCTCGGCCAGGTGCCGCACCTCGCCCGAGACCTCGTCCTCGCCGAAGTCCTCGACGAGGGAGCCCGCGGCGAGCTGGATGGCGTTGATGGGATTCCGGAGATCGTGCGACACCATGGCGTAGAGATCCGAGCGCATGCGCTCGAGCTCGGCCTGCATCTTGTGGCCGCGCCGCACGGAAAGGCTCTGATCGAGCTGATGCATCAGCTCGTCCACGGATTCCTGCGAGCCCACGATGTCGTTCTTGTTGAGGTAGCCGTCGGCGCCGAGCTGCGCGGCCTGGATCGCCGAGCGGATGCCGGCGTGCCCGGTGACCATGACGATGCAGATCTCCTTGAACTTCCCGCGGAGGTCGGCGAGGAGCTCGAGGCCGTCGGTGTCGGGCAGGAGGAGATCGAGCAGCACGAGGTCGAAGGTGTTGGCCTCCCAGAGGATCCGGGCGTCCTCTCCCGTGGAGGCGGACTTCACACGGTTCCCCGCGCGTTCGAGAACGCGCGAGAGATACCCGCGGACGGGGGCGCTGTCGTCGACGACGAGAACGTCGATGTTGGACGGCACGGCTCTAGGCTCCGGACCCGAAATGATACGGCCGAGAGGTCCCAAAGGATGCGACCGTCTGATTTTCCCGGTGGGGGGCCCGGGAGGATCGAGAAACCCCCGGGATCAAATCTCCCCCGTGGGGGGTCCGGGGGGATCGAGAAACCCCCGGGATCAAGTACGCCTTCAAGGAAGGAGCCTCTCCAGCGTTTCCAGGAGCGCCGTCTGGTCGAAGGAGTTCTTCACGAGATAGGCCTGCGCTCCCGCGGAGAGCCCGCGCCTGCGCTCGCTGTCCTTGTCGAGGCTCGTGATGATGACGACGGGGAGGCCGGCGAACCGCGGATCGCGCCGCACGGTCTCGGTGAGCTCGAAGCCGTTCATGCCCGGCATCTCGACGTCGGTGATGAGGAGGTCGAAATCCCCCAGCTGGAGCTTCGACCAGGCGTCCTCGCCGTCCACGGCGGTCTCGACCTCGAACCCCGAAGCCACGAGGATCGAGCGTTCCAGCTCCCGCGTCGTGGTGGAGTCGTCGGCCACGAGGACCTTCCTCGGGCCGCGGGCGACGCTGCTCTCCTCCCGGCGCCGCCGCGTTCCCCGGCCCGCGCGCACGAGGGCCAGCGGATCCAGCACGAGGACGAGGGAGCCGTCGGGCAGGAGCGTCGCCGCCGAGGCCAGCTCCCCCCGCGCGAGGATCTCGCCCAGAGGCTTGAGCACGACGTCCTTCTC
>JAEUQS010000559.1 GCA_016789625.1 Acidobacteriota bacterium
CTCCCACGGTGATGGTGAGACCCTCCCGCGCCACGAAGCCCTCGCACGCCGATCGGGCCTCGCGCTCGATCGCGTCGAGCGCGTCGTCGTCGCGCGAGGGGTCGTGGTGGAAGATCGCGAGCCTCCCCGCGCCCGCGCGCCGGCAGAGGCGCGCGGCCTCCTGCCAGGTCGAGTGACCCCAGCCCACGTAGCCGGGAAACTCCTCGTCGCGGTAGGTGCAGTCGTAGATCACGAGGCCCGCGCCGTCGATGAGGTCGAGGATGCTCTCGTCGGGACGGCCGGGCTCGTGCTCCGTGTCGGTGACGTAGCAGACCGACGCCCCGCCGCTCTCCACGCGGTAGGCGGTCGCGCCGTTGGGATGCGCGAGCGCGCACGTCCTCACCCGGATGTCGTCCCCGATCGCGAACGAATCGCCGCCCGTGAAATCCTGAAAGCTCAATTCGGCCTTCAGGGAATCGAGCGGCACCGGGAACATCGGCGGAGACATCTGCAGCTCGTGCACGGCGCGGATGCCGCCCGGATAGCGGCTCAGGTGTCCCGCGAACACCTCGAGCCGGTTCCCCTCCTCGTAGGACGGCCCGTAGAACGGGAAGCCGTTGATGTGATCCCAGTGCGTGTGCGAGAGGAGCAGCTTGACGGGCCGCTTCGACTTCTCGAGCAGCAGCTTCTCGCCGAACGCGCGGAAACCCGTCCCCGCGTCGAACACGAGCGTCTGCCCGGCCACCGAGACCTCGACACAGCTCGTGCTTCCGCCGAAGCGCAAATGCCGGGGCGACGAAACGGGCACCGTTCCGCGCACGCCCCAGAAGGTCACGTCCATCGTCATGAGGAGGTCGGCGAAGAGTACAGCACGCGCCCCGAGGGCGACCCGAGCGCTTCCCCGTCGCGCATCGCGACGTGTCCGCGCAGGATCGTCGCGACGGGCCAGCCGGTGACCTCGAGCCCCTCGAACGGAGTCCATCCACATCGGGTGGCCATCTCCCCGGCGGTGAGGGTGTGCCGCCTTTCGAGATCGACGAGCACGAGGTCCGCGTCGAAGCCCGGCTCGAGCCGGCCTTTGCCGGGGATTTCCCAGACCCGGGCGGGCCCCGCGCTGGTGAGGGCGACGAGCCTCTCGAGCGAAAGGCGTCCCCGCGCGACGTGATCGAGGAGGACCGGGAGCAGCGTCTGCACGCCCGGCATCCCCGACGGGCTCTCGGGATACGGACGGGCCTTCTCCTCGAGCGTGTGGGGCGCGTGATCGGTGGCGAGGCAGTCGACGAGCCCGCTCCTCACGGCCTCCCACAGGGCGTCGCGATGCCGGGCCTCGCGAATCGGCGGGTTCATCTGCGCGAGCGTTCCGAGCCGCTCGTAGATCCCCGGCGCCTCGAACGTGAGGTGCTGCGGGAGGGTCTCGAACGTCGCGAGGTCGCGGGCCGCCGCGAGGAGCGGCAGCTCGCCGGCGGTCGTCACGTGGAGCACGTGGACGGGCCGGCCGGCTTCGCGGGCCGCCGTGAGCAGGCGCCGCGTCGCGCGCACGGCCGTCTCCTCGTCGCGCCACACGGGATGCGTCTCGGGGTGCCCCGTGAGCGCGAGGGGCCGGCGTTCCCGCAGACGGTCCTCGTCTTCGGCGTGTACAGCGACGCGCCTGCGCCCGGCCCGGAGCACCCGGAGGAGCGACGCGTCGTCGGGGACGAGGAGGCTGCCCGTGGAGGAGCCCATGAAGATCTTGATGCCCGCGCAGCCCGGCGCGGCCTCGAGCGCGGCAAGATCCTCGGCGTTCTCCGTGGTGGCGCCGCCGAAGAACCCGATATCGCACCAGACACGACCGGCCGCTCGGGCGCGCTTGTCGGCCAGCGCAGCCAGGGATGCCGTGGGCGGGAGCGTGTTGGGCATCTCGAGGACCGAGGTCACGCCCCCGAGGAGGGCGGCCCGCGTGCCCGATTCGAGATCCTCCTTGTGCGTGAGACCCGGCTCGCGGAAGTGCACCTGCGGATCGATGACTCCGGGCAGGACGTGCAGCCCGCGGGCGTCGAGCACCTCCGCCGCCTC
>JAEUQS010000608.1 GCA_016789625.1 Acidobacteriota bacterium
GCGCTCGTGGCCGCCGACGGCCCCGCGCGGCGGGCCATGCGCCTCGACCCCGCGACCTCGCTACGGGAGGCGTGAGGCCGGGAGAGAGAGCAGGAACCTCGAGCCCGAGCCCGGAGCGCTCGTCACGGTGATCGAGCCGCCCATCATCTCGGCGAAGCGCTTGGTGATCGAGAGGCCGAGGCCCGTGCCGCCGTAGACGCGTGCCGTGCCGCTGTCGGCCTGCGTGAACGGCGCGAAGAGCTTCGCCACCTGCTCCTCGCTCATCCCAATGCCCGAGTCCTCGACGGCGAACTGGAGGTCCCCGCCCGCTCGGCTCACCGTGAGGCTCACGCGCCCGGCCGAAGTGAACTTGCAGGCGTTCGAGAGGAGGTTGAGGAGGCACTGCCGCGTCTTCACGAGATCGAGCCGCACGAACCCGATATCGGGATCGAGGGCCACCTCCAGGCGGTTGCCCTTCTTCTCGAAGATGGGCCGCACGAGCGCCTCCACCTCGCGCACGAGCGGTTCGATCGCGACCTCCTCGAGGTGGATCTCCATCTTGCCGGCCTCGATCTTGGAGAGGTCGAGGATGGCGTCGATCAGCTCGAGGAGGTGCTTGCCGGCCTGGCGGATGCGCGAGAGATCGGGGACGAGGTCGTCCTGCTTCCGCTCCTTCATCTCGTCGGTCAGCATCTCGGAGTACCCGATGATCGCGTTGAGCGGCGTGCGCAGCTCGTGGCTCATGTTCGCGAGGAACGCGCTCTTGGCGCGGCTCGCCTCGAGGGCCTCCTCCTCTTTCGCGAGGGCCAGGCGCTCCGACGAGCGCACCTTCTCGAGCGCGTCGCGAATGGCGGCCGTGCGATCGGCCACGGCGCGCTCGAGCGTCTGCGTCCGCCGCGAGAGCGCGCGGAAGCGCAGCCTCACCCCGCTCGCCACGAGGGCCGCCGCCGCGAGCGCGTAGAGCGTGAACGCCCACCAGGTGAGCCACGGGGCGGTGCGGATGCGGAAGGCCATGGAGACGGGGCCCGAGACGTTGCCGGCCGAGTCGCGGCCCCACACCTCGAGCACGTAGCGGCCGCCGGGCAGCGTGGGGTATTCCCTCTTCCACTCGGGCGTCCAGTCCGAGGGGAGGCGGTCGATGGGGTCGAGGCGCGTGCGGTAGCGCGTGTCTTCGGGCCGCGTGAACGAGAGCAGCGAGAAGGCGAAGCGCAGGTCGCGCGTGTCGTGCGGGAGGTCGTCGGCGGGGAGGCTCAGGAACGTGCCGTTGGCGCGCGCGGCGCTGGCGCTCTCGAAGAGAAGCGGCTTCTCTGCGGTGTCGATCTCCTCGGACGCGGGGTCGAAGAACGCGACGCCCGAGAGCGTGCCCGCGAAGATGCGGCCTCGCGTGTCCACGAGGGATGCGCCCACGTTGCACTCGTCGGAGGGGAGCCCGTCGCCCTCGGTGAAGTGCCGGAGCGTGAAGGCCGCGGGGTCCTCCTTCGTGGGCTCGCGCGGCGTGAGCTGGGCGATGCCCTTGTTCGTGAAGAGATAGAAGCGCCCGGCACGATCTTCCTGGATGCCGTAGACGACGGAGTTGGGAAGGGCCGGCCGCGACGCCTCGTTGAGCGTCGTCCACGAGATGGCACCCCCGTCGAGACGCGCGTAGGCCGCGCCGCCCGTGGTGCCGGCCCACAGCGTGCTCGGGCCGTCCTTTCCGCGGGAGAGGTGCAGGCCGTAGACGACGTTCGCGGGGAGGCCCGAGGTCCGGTTCCAGACGGTCCATTGGCCGTTGCGCAACCGTCCGATTCCGCCGCCTTCGGTGGCCACCCAGAGGCTCTTCGCGCCGTTGGCGTCCTTCGTCTCCACCACGTCCCACACGACGTCGTTGGGGAGTCCGCCCTGCGCCTTGCTCAGCGTGGTGAAGCGCGTGCCGTCCCAGATCGAGAGGCCGCCGCCGTTCGTGCCCGCGTAGACGATCGGCCGGCCGGCGGCGTCCACGCTCTCGTGCACGCTGTAGACCTGATCGTTCGCGAGCCCGTCCTTCGTGCGGAAGTTCCGGATGCGCCCGTTCTCGATGAGCAGGAGCCCGCCGCCGTACGTGCCGGCCCAGAGCCTCTCGCCGGGGCCGAAGCGCGAGGGGGCGAGGCACCACACGCCGTCGTGAGGGAGGCCGTTCTCCTTCGTGTACGTCGTCACCTTGCCGGCCTCGAAGCGCGCGAGGCCGGCGCCGTACGTGCCGATCCAGAGCGCCTTGCCCGAGAGCGTCTCGGCGAAGCTCATCACCGGTCCGTCGGGCAGGCCCGATTCACGCGAGGTGAGGCTGCGCCAGCCGGACGGCGACACCTGCGCGAGGCCGCCGCCCTCGAAGCCCACCCAGAGCGTGCTCGTGCCGCTCCGCGTGCGGGTCTCGTAGAGGCTCAGGATTCCGGTGGTGGGGAGGCCCGAGCCCTTCGCATGAACCATGACGTCGTCTCCGCGCAGCGCGATGAGTCCGCCGCCGAGCGTTCCGGCCCAGACGGTCTTTCCCTCCTTCGGGTGCGCCTCGAGAAGACACCACACGAAGTCGTTGGGCCAGCCGGTCTTCGTGGAGTAGACCTTCTCGGTGCCGCCCGAGAGGCGCACGAGGCCGGCGCCCGAGGTCCCCACCCAGAGCGTGCGATCGCCCGAGTCGTCTTTCGTCTGCAGGAGCGACAGGATCGACGGCGTTCCGACCGGGAGCGGAACCGTCTCGAAGCGGCCGTTTCGGTAGCGCGCCAGGCCGCCGCGGGTGCCGGCGTGGAGCACGCGCTCGCCGTTTTCGCCCTCCAGCACCGACAGGCACCAGACGCCGTCGTGCGGCAGACCCTCGGTCTTCGTGAAGAGCGTGTGGCGACCGCCTTCGTACACGACGAGGCCGGCTTCCGTGCCGACCCAGAGCGCGTTCTCTCCCCCGGGCCCCGGGAACTCCACCGCCGAGAGCACGAGGTCGCTGGGCAGGCCGTTCGAGGTGTCGAACGTGGTGAAGAGCCCGTTCGAGAGGCAGGAGAGGCCGCCGCCCTGCCGGCCGAAGCAGAGGCTTCCGTCGCGCCGCTCGAGGATCGTCCGGATGAACGTCGAGGCCTTGGGGTTGGGCAGCACGACGCGGGTGAACGCGCGGCCGTTGGAGAA
>JAEUQS010000640.1 GCA_016789625.1 Acidobacteriota bacterium
CTCGTCCTCGCCCCCTTCCGAAGGCTCGGAAATCTGCTGTGGCGCGGGGTGGACGCGCTCCTCATCGACGGCATCGTGAACGCGTCGGCGTTCCTCGTGGAGCTCACGGGGGACCTCCTGCGGTTCTTCACGACCGGCAACGTACGCAACTACGCGCTCGGCGTCTCGCTCGGCGTCCTCGTGCTCGCCGTCTACGTCTTCGCACGCTGAGAGGAATCGGAACGTGAGCTTCTTCAAGTCCCTCCTCTCCCTCGACTACTTCGGCGCCGACGTGCTGACGACGCTGACCTTCCTGCCCACGCTCGGGGCGGTGATCCTGCTGTTCGTCTCCGAGGAGGCGAAGAAGACCATCCGCGTCGTGGGCCTCGCCACCAGCGGCGCGGTGCTCGCGCTCTCGGCCGTGATGGCCGTGAAGTTCGACGCGACGCTGCCGGGCATCTCGAACTTCCTCGTGGACCGGCCCTGGCTCCCCCGCTTCGGCCTCCGCTACCTCCTGGGGATCGACGGCCTCGCGCTGGCCCTCATCCTCCTCACGACGCTCCTCTCGTTCTGCGTGCTCGTGTACTCGTGCGGGCAGAGCATCGCGAAGTTCCGCGGCTACGTGATGGCCTTCCTCGTGCTCGAGACGGGCATGCTGGGCAGCCTCGTCGCGCTCGACACGCTGCTCTTCTACGTGTTCTGGGAAGTCATGCTCGTGCCCATGTACTTCATCATCGGCATCTGGGGCGGCCAGCGGCGCATCTACGCGACGATGAAGTTCTTCCTCTTCACGTTCATCGGCTCGCTCCTCATGTTCGTTGCGATCCTCTACACGGCGAACCTGAACACGAAGACGACGGGCATCCAGACGTTCTCGATCGTCGAATGGACGCGCAACTCGGCCTCGGGCGCGTGGGGTCTCACCCCCGGCGTCGAGGCGCTCCTGTTCGGCGCGTTCGCGCTCGCGTTCCTCGTGAAGGTCCCGTTGTGGCCGCTCCACACCTGGCTGCCCGACGCCCACGTCGAGGCGCCCACGGGCGGCTCGATCATCCTCGCGGGCGTACTGCTGAAGCTCGGCACGTACGGCCTCATGCGCTTCGGCATGCCGCTCTTCCCGAACGCCGTCGCCCAGTTCACGCCGTTCATCGCCGTCCTCTGCCTCATCGGCATCGTGTACGGCGCGTGGGTCGCGGCCGTGCAGAAGGACATGAAGAAGCTGGTGGCCTACTCCTCGGTGAGCCACCTCGCGCTCGTCGTCCTGGGGCTCTTCGCGGCGAACACCACCGCGGTGGCCGGCGCGGTCGTCCAGATGATCGGCCACGGTCTCACCACGGGCCTCCTCTTCCTCCTCGTGGGCGTCCTCTACGACCGCCGCCATACGCGGGAGATGGCCGACTACGGCGGCATCGCCGGCGTCGTCCCCATCACCACGACGCTCTTCGTCATCTCGATGCTGGGCTCCGTGGGCCTCCCGGGCCTCAACGGCTTCGTGGGTGAGTTCCTCATCCTCGCGGGCGTCTTCAAGGTCGACGTCCTCTGGTGCGCGATCGCGTCGACCGGCATGGTGCTCGGCGCGATCTACCTGCTCACGCTCACCCAGAAGGTTTTCTGGGGTCCCATGAAGGTGAAGGCCAACCAGGGCCTCACCGACATCAACGGGTGGGAGTTCGCGGGTGCCCTGCCCCTGATCGTCCTCGTCGTCGTCCTCGGGGTCTACCCCGCCCCGCTGATCAAGCTGGTCACGCCGTCGATCGACGCGATGCTCCAGATCGTGTCGCGATAGGAAGGATCGAGATGCCCGCCTTCTACACGGTGACCGGGGCCGACTTCGCGGCCATCCTCCCCGAGACGATCCTCGCGCTGCTGGGCCTGCTGCTCATCCTCCTCGACGCCTTCGCGCGGCCGCTCCGCTCGACCTTCCCCTACGTGGCGCTCGTGGGCGTCGCGATCGCGAACGTCATGGGCCACTACACCACCGGCGCCTACTTCGCGGGCGCGATCGAGGTCTCGGACCTCACCAAGTTCGTCGAGTTCCTCACGCTCGCCGGCGTGTCGCTCGCGATCCTGGGCGGAGAGACCCTCCTCGCCCGGGACAACAAGAACCAGGGCGAGTTCTACGCGTTCCTCCTCTGGGCCGCCGCGGGCGTGATCCTCATGGTCAAGGGCGGCGACTTCCTCGTGATCTTCCTGGGCCTCGAGATCATGTCGATCAGCCTCTACGTGCTGGCGGCCTGGTATCGCGAGCTGCCGGCCTCGGTCGAGGCGGGCATGAAGTACTTCCTCGTGGGCGCGTTCGCCTCGGCCATCCTGCTCTTCGGGGTCGCGACGCTCTACGGGCGCCTCGGCACGACGAGCCTCAGCAAGATCGCCGGCCACGTGCAGGCGAACCCCGCCATCGGCTTCGACCCGCTCCTCGCGTTCGGTCTCGTGATGATCGTGGCGGCGCTGGGCTTCAAGATCGCGCTCGTGCCGTTCCACGGCTGGGCGCCCGACGTCTACCAGGGCATGACGACGCCGGCCGTCGCGTTCCTCTCCACGGCTCCCAAGGCGGGCGCGGTGGTGGTGCTCATCCACATTCTCGCGGTCACGCTGCCGGGCGCCCTGGGCGTGCCCTGGCAGCCGCTCCTGGCCATCCTGGCCGGCATCACCATTCTCTTCGGCAACGTGGTCGCCCTCGCGCAGCGCGATCTCAAGCGCATGCTGGCCTACTCGGGCATCGCGCAGATGGGCTACGTCGCGATCGGCATCTCCACGTTCACGCAGGAGGCCTTCGAGGGCGTCCTCGTGTTCCTCGCGGGCTACCTCGTCACGAACATCGCGGCGTTCCTCGCGATCGGCGCGCTCTCGAACGGCGAGAAGGAGTCGCACCCGCTCTCCGACCTCGCGGGCCTCGGACGCAGCCAGCCCATGGCCGGCGGAATCCTCGCTCTCTCGATGCTGTCGCTCGCCGGCATGCCGCCCACGATCGGCTTCATCGGCAAGTTCCTCGTGTTCCGGGCCGCCGTGGACTCGGGCTTCGTGATGCTCGCGCTCGTGGGCGTCGCGGGCAGCATCATCTCCGTGGGCTTCTACCTGCGCGTCGTGTACATGCTCTTCATGAAGGACGCGACCCGCGAGGTGAACGTGGCCCCCGACGACATCCCGTCCGGCGCGGCGTACCTCCTGGCCGCGGCCGGGATGCTCGCGCTCGGGCTCTTCCCGTCGGCGCTCATCGACTTCGCCCGCTCGGCCGCCTCGTCGATCTCGCTCCTTTAGAACGGGCCCCCGCTTTTTCGGTTTCTCTTGCGGCCTCGCCGGGTTCCATCAGCGTGAAATCAGCCATCTCCGAAGCCACGACCCAGCGCCTCTCCCTGCTCCTCAGGGGGCTGAAGGCGCTGGAGGCCGAGGGCCTCACGACGGCTTCCTCGGCGCTCCTCGCCGAGCGCTTCAGCCTCAACTCGGCCCAGATCCGCAAGGACCTCGCCCACTTCGGCGAGTTCGGCGTCCGCGGCGTCGGCTACCGCGTCGCGGATCTCAGGTCCAAGCTGCAGGCTCTCATGGGCCTCTCGACGCCGCGCACGGTCGTGATCGTGGGCGCGGGCAACCTCGGGCTCGCGCTGGCCGACTCCCGCAACTTCAACAACGAGTCGTTCAAGGTGGCCGCGCTCTTCGACGTGGACGGCCGGAAGATCGGCAGCCGCTCGAAGACGGGCGTTCCCATTCGTGCCGTCTCCGAGCTGCCTCAGGCCCTGTCTGCGATGGGAGCCACGATCGGCGCCCTCGCCGTGCCGCCCGACGCGGTGCGCGAGATGGCCCTCACGCTCGCCGCGGGCGGCGTGAAGGGCCTTCTCAACTTCGCCGCCGCGCCGCTCGCTCCCATTCCCGGGGTCGTCGTGAAGAACGTCGACATGGCGCTGTTTCTGGAAGGGCTCACGTTCCAGCTGGCTTCGGCTTCCTCTTAGGCGGAGCCGGCCTCGGACCGGCCGCCAGCCGGCGGATGCGGAGCGTGTTGGTGGCGCCCTCCATCGGGGTCATGCCCGAGGTCTCCACGATCGCGGCCCCGGCGAGGTGGATCTCCTTGAGCAGGATGTCGTCGCCCGACTGGATCATGTCTTCCACCGTGCGCGCCTTGGGAACGAGATACGACACCACGTCGCGCAGGATCGTCAGGCGGCGCCGCACGGCTTCGCGCGGAGAGAACGCGTAGATGGGCACGAAGAGCTGCTCCTTCGAGACGAGCCG
>JAEUQS010000646.1 GCA_016789625.1 Acidobacteriota bacterium
CGGCTCGTCGCGCACCTTCGCGAAGGGGGACGGCGGCCCGAGTGGCTGCTCGTGAAGACGGGTGAGCGCAGCCGCTTCGTGAGGCTGCGCGACGTGGACTTCGTGGAGGCCGCCCGGAACGGCGTGACCCTCCACCTGGGCGGTGAGAGCTATCCCTTCCGCTCCACGATGAACGCGCTCGAGGACAGCCTCGATCCCGAGCGCTTCCTGCGCATCCACCGCTCCACGATCGTGAACGTGGAGCGCGTGAAGGAGCTCGAGAGCTGGTTCAACGGCGAGTACCGTGTGATCCTCAAGGACGGCAGGATCCTCACGCTGTCGCCCACCTACCGCGCCTCGCTCGCTCGCTTCAGGAGTCTGCCGGCCGAGCGGGAGCGCTGAGCCTGCTGAGACCCGCTACGCGCCGGATCTCCCGCTCGATGTCCTCGTGGGTTACCCCCGCGGCGTCCTCGCGTGCGCGAGCGTCCTCCCGCGCGCGTAGGTGGTCGCCGAGGAGCACGATGACCTGCTGGGCCGCCTTGCGGTTCCTCAGGATGAGCGGACCCAGCGCGTCGAGCGTGGCGAGCAGGAACGTGGGGTTCAGGCCCGAGCGCTCGCTCGCCAGCGAGGCCTCTGTGACCTCGGCCTCCAGCCGGGCGGTCCTCAGAGCGACCTCCTGATGCCGCCGTGTGCCTTGCACGGCATGCAGGATCGCGAGGTAGGGCCAGGCCACCCGGAGCACCCTTACGAAGTTCTCGCGCAGGTTGGGGAGCAGTCCGCTCGCGAAGGCGTGAACGTCCAGCGTGCCCAGCCCGAAGTTGAGAAACAGGATCCGCGCGAGCGTCAGGTGCAGGAGAACGAGGACGGGACCCGCGCTCACGAAGGCGAGGGTCGCCCGCACGCCCTTCCCGCGCTCGAACGGATACGTGCGGACGACCCACCAGACGACCGGCGTGAGCGCGGCCCAGAGGAGGGCGCCGAGCAGGGGGTCGAGCAGGAGCCAGGCGCTCACCTGCCGGCCGCGAAACTCGGACAGCAAAGCCGAATGGACGCTTCCGGAGAGGCCGAAGAGGACCCAGCCCAACAGGATGACGCGTGCGTCGGAACGCCGGGCGTCGGAACGCCGCGCGCTTCTCACGAGGCCTCCTCGTACGGCAGCTCGATGCGGGCGACGACGCCGCCGCCCGGGCGAGGCCCGAGCGCAAACGAGAACCGGTCGCCGTGCAGGGCCGCGAGCCGGGCTCGCGTGTTGGCGAGACCCAGCCCGGCTTCGCGCGAGGGAGAGCCGTTCAGGCCCGAGCCGTCGTCGCGCACCTCGAGAACGAGCGTGCCCGGGCCCCTGCGGGCCTCGACCTCGACGCGGCCGCCCTCGGGCCTCTGCGAGAGCCCGTGCTGCACCGCGTTCTCCACCAGGGGCTGGAGGAGAAGCCGGGGAACCGAGCCGCGGCCCGCCCCGGGAGCGACCTCGAGCGTGTACTCGAGGCGCTCGCCGAAGCGGATCTTCAGCAGGCTCAGATACCGCTCCAGGAACGACACCTCGGCCGCGACGTCCGAGCGGCCCGTTCCTTCGGAAAGGCTCTCGCGGAAGAGGCCGGCGAGCGAGCCCACGGCCTTCACCGCGGCGGGGGGATCGTCGTCGACGAGAGGGAGGATTCCGTTCAGCGTGTTGAAGATGAAGTGGGGATGGATCTGGGATCTCAGCGTCTCGAGCCGCGCTGCCGCGAGCCGCGTCCGAAGCTCCGCGTCGCGGAGCTCCTCCGCGCGGGCTCTCCGGGACGCGTCGAGCCCGGCGGCGGCGGCGAGCACCATGGCGTATCCGATGAGGTGAAGGCGCCAGAAGAAGACGATCGTGTCGGGAAGCGGAAGGCCCGCGGTCGCCGAGTACGCGAGGAGGGAGAGGGACACGAGGAGCGTCCCGCCACAGACGTGGATCGCGATCGCGCCGCGGCGCCTGGGACGTGAAAGGGGAAAGAAGTGGCAGAAAAGGACGGCTGGAGGGAAGAGCCCGGCGAAGAGCCAGGCCCTCAGGAGCTGCGGCCCGGCCACCTCCCACCAGGCCCGCCAGGAATCGGGACGGAACATCTGCGGTGAATGGACCGCGTTCGCGAGGCCGAAGGCGGTCGCGGCCAGCAGCACGAGGCCGGCCTGGCCGAGACGCCGTGGGAGGTCCGTGGTGCGCACGCCCGGATTCTCGGGCCGAGTCGATCATCCGAGGCCGCGTTCGGGCCGGAAGGCCCCGAAACGCGGCTGGAGGGCCCGAGACTCGCACCCCGCACGCCCTGAGCGCTCTGGCCGCGAAATCGAGCGCTCCGGCCTCCATTCGTTGATGGCGCGGCTCGAGTGCTCCAGGGTTGCGCCCGGAGGTTCCCGTGAATCGTCGACTGCTCGCCGCCCTCGCCCCGATAATCGTGATCCTCGCGCTCTCCGGCGCGCTCTTCGCCGCAGAACCGGTGCGCGTCGTGCCGATCGTTCTGGACGTCGTCGCCGGAACCGCGCACTACACCACCGAGCTCGCGATCACGAACCGCGGCGCAACGGCGCTGAACGCCACTCTGCGCTACCACCCCTCGTTCGGCTCGACGGCGGGCGGAACCGTGTCCCGGGCGCTCGGCGCCGGCCAGCAGCTCGTCATCCCCGACGTCATCGGCCTCCTGCGCGAGAGTGGCGTGGCCCTGCCTTCCGGCGAGGCTCACATCGGAACGCTCGAGGTCGGGTTCGCGGGGGCCGCGAGCGATGAGGTGGTGGCCGCCACGGCGCGCACGACGACGAGCGTCGGCTCACCGGAGGGGCGGGCCGGGCTCGCCTACGGGGCGTTGCGCGCCGGCTCCACGACGCGACTGATCGTTTATGGCCTCAGAGAGAGCGACGCGGATCGCTCCAACCTGGCGTTTCTTTCCACGTCCGCGGAGCCCGTCACGCTGAAGATCACCGTCCACGACGGAAGCGGCAGCGGCGCCTCGACCGTGGTGCGTGAGGCCGAGACGCTCGCTCCGTTCGGCTGGCGGCAGATCGGCAGCGTGCTCCGCGAGGCCGGCATCACGAACGGCTGGGCTGAGATCGAGAGGGTCGGCGGCACGGGGGCGTTCAGCGCCTACGGCGTGGTGAACGACAACGTCACGAACGATGGATCGTTCCTGCCCCCGGTGGCCGCGGGGCGAACCGGAACCCGGCTGACGGTCCCCGTGATCGCCGAGTCGTCGAGCCTCGTCAGCGAGCTCGTCCTCGCGAACCGAAGCGGCGCGCCGGCGACGCTCACGCTCTCCTACGTACGGTCCCTCACGGCCCCTGCTGGCGGAGACGGCGTCGCCACGCTCACGCTCGGGCCTCGCGAGCAGCGCATCGTGCCCGACGCGTTCGCGCTCCTCCGCGAGGCGGGCGTCCCGGTGGGGCCCGCCGGGGAGGGTCACGTGGGAACGCTGCGCATCCGGGTTGCCGGGGCCTCTCTGGACCACGTCTTCGCGGCCGCGCGAACGGCTTTCCGGAGCGGCACGGGACAGTTCGGG
>JAEUQS010000663.1 GCA_016789625.1 Acidobacteriota bacterium
GGGCAAGCCCGGCTACGTCATCGTGACCTCGGCGAACGGTGTCGAGGCGGCCAAGGTCGCGCGGCAGGCGCTCATCCAGGAGAGGGACCCGCTCGACGCCGCGATCTACGGCGTGAACGTGAACGAGCTGGACCCCGACGACATGACCGTGGGCTACGGCGGCATCCCGAACGAGGACGGCGTCGTCGAGCTGGATGCTTCGGTGATGGACGGCCGCACGATGCGCGCGGGCTCCGTGGGCGCGCTGCGCGGCGTGAAGACGCCCTCGAAGGTCGCGAAGCTCGTCATGGAGCGCACCGATCGCGTGTTCCTCGTGGGCGAGGGGGCCCGGCGGTTCGCGTCGGCGCACGGCTTCGCCGAGGAGGAGCTCCTCACCGACAAGACCCGGAAGATCTGGCGCTACTGGCGCGAGCGGCTGTCGGCGTCCGACGACTGGATCGAGTCGGGCAAGGAAGCGAGCGACCCGGTGATCCAGGAGTTCATCAAGAAGTACGGCGACGAGTACTTCCGCCCTCAGGGCACCATCCACATGTCGATCCGCTCGGCGAAGGGCGAGCTCGTGGGCGTCACCACGACGTCGGGGCTCTTCTTCAAGATCCCCGGCCGCCTCGGCGACACGCCGGTGATCGGCGCCGGCCTCTACAGTGAAGGCGGGGTCGGCTCCTGCGGGTCCACGGGACGCGGCGAGGCGAACCTCGTGACGTGCGGCTCCCACTCCGTCGTGGAGCTCCTGAGGCAGGGGAAGGCGCCCGAGGAGGCCTGTCTCCAGGTGCTCAAGCGCATCTCCGAGAAGACCCACCTCGTCCCGCGGCACCGCGACGCGAAGGGGCGCCCGAAGTTCAACGTGACGCTCTACTGCGTCGACGCGCAGGGTCGCGCGGCCGGCGCCTCGATCTGGTCGGGGCAGAACTACGTGGTGGGCGACGACGCGGGTGTGCGCACGCTGCCCTGCGCTTCGCTCTACACGCGCGTCGAGCGGTCCACTTAAGATCCGTCCGCTTGCCGCAGAGTACGACCGCCCCCGGACCCCGGACGGGGCCGCTCGCCCGCCACGTCGTGGGGCTGATCGGCTTCTACGCCGTGCTCGGCGGGCTGCTGTGGTCCGTCTGGACGTACCTCCCCGCCTACAGGCCGCTCATCGAGGCGGGCCGCTCGCCCATCGTGGAGGGCAAGGCGGCCTCCTCCCGCGCGATCCCGGCGGAGATCGGTGTCATCGTCGAGGCCACCGTGGCCATGGTTGGCGCGCTGCTCGTGACGCTGCCCGTGGCGTGGATCTACGTTCTCACGCGGCGCCGCAAGGGCTTCACGCAGTCGATCGTGCACACGCTCCTCATCCTGCCGCTCACGGTGGCCGGCGTGGTGCTCCTCGTGCAGGACAGCCTCGCGCTCGCGTTCAGCCTCGCGGGCATCGCGGCGGCCGTGCGCTTTCGCAACACGCTCGAGGACACCAAGGACGCCGTCTACATCTTCGTGGCGACGGGCACAGGCATCGCCGCGGCCGTGGGCCACCTCGGCGTGGGCATGGTGCTCTCGGTGCTCTTCAACGTCGTGATCCTCGTCCTCTGGTGGACGGAGTTCGGGCGCTCGCCGTTCGACCTCGAAGGCCCGCCGGCCGAGCGGCGGCTCGAGGAGGCCCGTGCCGGCGACACCGCGGGCAGCGAGTTCGTCTCGAAGCTGGACCGTGAAGTGCTCTCCGTGATGTCGACCGATCAGCTCGAGGAGCTGGCCGATCGGGCGTTCGAGCGCCGGCTGCTCTCGGGAGAGAGCGGCGAGAAGCGCTATCCCTTCAACGCCGTCGTGCGGATTCACGCGCAGGAGCCGCGGGCCGCGCAGGCCGCGGCCGAGAAGGTCTTCGCCGACGAAGTCCGCCGCTTCGAGCTCGTGGGTCTGAAGGGCGGCGACGCCGGGTTCGCCGTGATCGAGTACCGCGTGCGGCTGGCCAAGAGCGTGAGCCGCGAGGGCCTCGCCCGCACGCTCCGCGAGAGCGCGCCGTCGATTCTCGCCGTCGAGGTGCGGGAGGCGTGACGGAAGGCGCGGGCTTTCGCTGTGCGCTCCCCGACCCCGCTCTCCTCGGGCAGCTCCTCGCGGCGCCGCTGCCCGAGGGGCTCAAGGAGATTTCCCGGGAGCGGCAGCTCTTCCGCGATCTCTATCTCGACACGCCCGACGACGCGCTGAAAAGGCGCGAGGCGCAGTGCCGTCTGCGGCTCGGCGCCGACGACCGCCGCTTCCTCACGCTCACGATGCCCGATCCCTCGGGCTCGGGGATCCTCCGCTTCGATGCCCCGATCGAAGGGGACGATCCCAAGGCCGCGCTCTCGGGATCCACCGAGCCGGCCCGGCGGCTGCGCGGGCTCGTGGACCCCCAGGCGCTCAAGCCGCAGGTCGAGATCGAGATGGACCGCACGATCCGGGAGGCCGCGGGCGGCCCGCTGCGCTACTACCGCGTGGGCTTCTTCTACGACCTCGCGACGGTGCGCTCCTCGGGCCTCTCGCGCTCCTTCGCCGAGCTCATGGTGAGGAGACGCCGCGGCTCGCGCCCGAAGCTCTCCGACGTGAAACGCCAGCTGGAGGAGACGTGGGGGCTTCGCACCTCGCTCACCAGCAAGCTCGAGCTCGCTCGCGGCGTGCTGCGCTCCGTGGCCAGCGAGGCCGCCGCGCGCGGCGTCGCCCGCGGGCGGCTCGTGGCCGCGGTCGCGGTCGACGGCGCGTCGATCGCGTTCCTCGCGGGCGAAGGCGGCGAGCTGACGTTGCCCATCGCCGCGGGGAGCGGCGAGGAGGCCTGCCGGCACGTCCTCGCGTCGCGGTTCGGAAGCCGCGCCGGCGACCTCCTCCTCGCAGGCGTCGCGCCCGGCAACGAGAGCCGCGGCGCGATCGAGGTGTGGCTCGTGCGCGACGCGAAGCTCGCGGGCTCGGGCGCGTCCTTCCTCGCGCTCGCCGACGCGCAGGCGCTCGCCGGCACGCCGGCCCTGCGCGACGCCGACTCGCTCGCCGCGCTCGGCGTCCTCGCGCGATCGGGTCTGCTGGGGCCCGTGCCCGAATCCAGCTCACCGCTCCGCATTCCGAGGGCGTCTGCCGGGGCGTCCGTGAGCGCGGCGTCCTTCGGCGCCGCGGCGTCGGATCGGCCCGCCCCGAGCGCCGAGCGCTTCCTCAATGCGGAGAGGAGCCTCCTCGAGTTCAACGGCCGCGTGCTCGCTCTCGCCGAGGACGCCGAGACGCCGATCCTCGAGCGTCTCAGGTACCTCGCCATCGTCTCCTCGAACCTCGACGAGCTCTACATGGTGCAGGTGGGCGACCTGAAGGAGACCGCCGCTGCCGAGGCCGAGGGCGCCGCGAAGGCCGTGAGCCTCGACGGGCTCGGCACGCTCGAGCAGCTCGAGAACGTCTCTTCGCTCGTGCGTCCGCTCCTCGCGCGGCAGGCTCGGGCCGCGGCGTCCGCTCTCGCGGCGGCCGGGTTGGCCGTCCGACGCTGGAACGATCTCGCCGAGAGCGAAAGGTCCGCGCTCACGAACCGTTTTCGCGACGAGCTGTTCCCGCTCCTCGTGCCGCGCGCGGTGACGATGAGCCCGGGCCATCCGTTTCCCCTCATCCCCGCGCTCACGCTCTGCCTGGCCGTGGTGACCCGCGGGCCCGACACCGAGCTCGACCACCTTTCGATCCTCAAGATCCCGCTCGAGGTGCCGCGCTTCTTTGCGGTTCCGGGTGGCGTCGTCCCGGTCGAGGAGGTCGTCGGCGCGCACCTCGCGAAGCTCCATCCGGGGCGCGAGATCGACGCCGCCCACACCTTCCGCATCACGCGGGCCGACACCTCGGTCGTCGAGGAAGGCGCGGGCGATCTCCTCCACGTCGTGGAGGAAGGGGTCGCCCAGCGCGCGCGGAACGCCGTCGTGCGGCTCGAGGTGGACTCCCGCATGCCGAAGATCGTCCGCGACCGGCTCGTGAAGGAGCTGCGCTTCGAGCGGCCCGGTGAGCCCTTCGTGCTCACGCCGTCCGAGATCTTCGAGGTGGACGGCCTCCTCGACCTCCGCTCCCTGCGGGATCTCGCGTCCACCCTCACGGTAGCCGGGGGCTCCTATCCGCCCTTCTCCGGGACGAACCCGCTGCCCGAAGGCGAGCCGCTCCTCGACGTTCTCGGGCGCGGGGACGTGCTGGTGCATCACCCGTACGAGAGCTTCGAAGCGACCGTCGTGCGGTTCTTCCGCGAGGCCGCGAGGGACCCCGACGTGCAGTCGATGAGGCTCACGCTCTATCGGGCCGGCGATCCGTCGCCCATCGTCGAGGCGCTCCTCGAGGCGCGCGCGCGGGGCAAGGAGGTCGCTGCGTTCGTGGAGCTGAAGGCGCGCTTCGACGAGGAACGCAACATCGGCTGGGTGAAACGGCTCGAGGACGCGGGCGCGTCGGTGGTGTACGGGCTGCCCGGCCTCAAGACCCACGCGAAGGCGGCTCTCGTCGTGCGCCGCGAGAACGGCGTCCTCCGCCGAATCGTCCACGTGGGCACGGGGAACTACAACGCCGCGACGGCGCGCTTCTACACCGACTTTGGCCTCTTCACGAAGGACGAGACCCTGGGCCTCGACCTGAACGACTTCTTCAACGAGCTGACGGGCTCTTCGCGCGCGCCGCGCGCCCCGTTCCGCAAGGTCCTCGTGGCGCCGCGCACGCTCCTCGACGGCATCGTGGCCCGCATCGAACGCGAAGCCGCGGCGGGTCCGGGCGCGTGGATCCGCGGAAAGCTCAACGGACTCTCGGACGCCCGGGTCATCGAGGCGCTCTATGCCGCGTCGCGAGCGGGCGTGCGGGTGGATCTCGTCGTGCGCGGGCTCTGCACGCTCCGGCCCGGGGTGCCGGGGCTGTCTCAGAACATCCGCGTCGTGAGCCTCCTGGGGCGCTTCCTCGAGCACGCCCGGGTGATCGCGTTCGCGAACGGCGGCGAGCCCGAGCTCTTCATCGGCTCGGCCGATTTCCGCCCCCGCAACCTGAGGCGGCGGGTGGAGCTCCTCGCGCCCATCGAGGATCCGCTCCTGAAGGAACGCCTCCTCCGGGTGCTGGAGGGCGAGCTCGCGTCCCCGGCGGGGTTCGATCTCCGTCCCGACGGGTCCTACGCTCGAATGTCTGTTTCCCGACAGGCAACCTGACGGTCTTCTGACGCCTGCCTCCTCGCTCCGCCCCGGAGACGTGAGGAAATGCACGCACTGCCGCTGGTACGGCTCGTGCAGAGGGGGCATCGGTTGATCGGTGGCGGAACCCCATCCGTAGAATGAGCGCACATGTCTGACTCCCGGGACACGGAACACCTCCTCGAGGCGCTGTGGCGCGACCTCGCCGACCGCTACGAGAAAGAGCGGGCGCTCGGCAAGGGCGGCATGGCCGTGGTGTTCCTGGCGCGCGACAAGAAGCTCGATCGGCGCGTCGCGCTCAAGGTGCTGAGCCCCGAGATCGCCTCGCCCACGGCCCGCGAGCGCTTCCTCCGCGAGATCCGCATCACGGCGCGGCTCCAGCACCCCAACATCCTGCCCCTCATCGATTCCGGCCTGGCCGGCGGCCTCGCGTACTACGTGATGCCGTACGTCGAGGGCGACTCGCTGAGGGAGCACATCTCCTTCCAGGGCAAGCTCACGGGCTTTGCCGCCGCGCGCCTCGCGCGGGGCATGGCGCGTGCGCTCTCGCACGCGCATGCCCAGGGCGTGGTGCACCGGGACATCAAGCCCGAGAACATCCTCATCTCGAGCGGCCAGGCCGTGGTGGCCGACTTCGGGGTCGCTCACGCCATTTCGGGCTGCGGCGCCGAGGACGGCACGCTGACGATGGCCGGGAGCGCGATCGGAACGCCCGCGTACATGAGCCCGGAGCAGGCCGAGGGCCGTTCGGACCTGGACGGCCGGAGCGACGTGTACGCCCTCGGCTGCGTGCTCTTCGAGATGCTCACGGGCCGGCCGCCGTTCGTCGGGGCGACGCCGTCGTCGGTGATGAACCAGCATCTCGTCACTCCGGCTCCGCCCCTCCGGAGCCTCAACGCCGAGGCCCCCGAGGCGCTCGCGACGATCGTGGACCGGGCGCTCCGCAAGAGGCCCGAGGAGAGGTTCGAGAGCGCCGAGGCGATGGGCGAGGCGCTGGATCTGGTGGAGGCCGGGGAGGCCGTGCGCCGGTCCACGCCCGGCCACCTGACGCCGGAGCCCGTTCCCGCCGGGAGCACGATCTGCCCCCCGTGTGAAGAGGCCCCGGGCGGCCGGATGCGCAGAAAGCCCGCGCTCGCTCTCGCGACCGTGGGCATCGCGCTCGTCCTCGCGTTCCTCGTGGGCATCGCGTTCAAGACGACGCGGGCCGTGGGCCGGCCCCAGCGCTATCTGGCTTCGGTCGTGGCGCTGCCGCTCGACAATCTGGGCGACGAAACGCAGAAGCACGTGGCCGAAGGGCTCACCGAGGAAATCATCGCGCAGCTCTCCCGCGTGCCCGGGCTGAAGGTCATCTCGCGCACCTCGGCGATGGCCGTGAAGAGCCGCGGCCTCACGATCCCCAAGATCGGCGAGGAGCTGGACGTCCAGCACGTCCTCGAGGGCTCGGTGCAGCGCTCCGAGAACCGCATCCGCGTCAACCTGCAGCTCATCGAGGCCCGCACCGACCACCACGTCTGGTCCGAGACGTACGACCGCGAGGCAGGCGACGTCATCGCGCTCCGGGAGGAGATCGGCAAGAGCGTCGCCGCCGCGCTCCACACGGCAACGGGCCTTCCGCTGCCGGCGAAGGCCGAGGCTCAGGCCGCCGACCGCGCGCCGGCCGCCACTGCGTACGACGCGTACCTCCAGGGCCGCTACTGCCTCGCGCGACAGACGCCCGAGATGTTGGAGGGCGCCATCGGCGATTTCGAGAAAGCCATCGCGGGCTCACCGGGCTTCGCGGCGGCCCATGCCGGTCTCGCCGAGGCCCTGAGGATCAAGGTGGAGGCCGGGCTGCGGTCTCCCGGCGGGAACAGCGAGGACGCCTACGCCTCCCTCCGGCGCGCGGCCGCGGCGGCCGGCCGCGCGGTGCGCCTGGATCCCTCGCTCCCCGACGGCTACACCGCTCTCGGCCTCCTCCTCGCGCAGGCGGGCGCGCCGCCCGAGCAGGCTCTGCCGATTCTTCGGCGCGCGGTGGAGCTCGCCCCCAACAGCGCGTCCGCGCGGGTCGCGCAGGGCGTCGGCTTCGCGCGGAGCGGCCGCTATCCCGAGGCCCTCGCCGAGCTCGAGGCGGGAGTGGGGCTGGATCCGCTCTGCGTGCAGACGCGGGGCCAGGAGCTGACGCTCACGGCGATGGGGGCCCGCCAGTACGAGAAGGCGCTCGAGGAGATCCGCACGAGCGACAAGCTCTCGCCCGGCCATCCCGCGACGCCGCTGTTCGAGGGCCTGGTCCTCCTCCTCATGAACCGTCCGGCCGACTGCGCCAAGCTCGATCTCACCCTGTTCCCGCCGCTCGCCTCCATGTGCCGCTACTCGCTCGGCCAGAGCCAGGAGGCTCTGCGCGATCTCTCGGGCCTCGCCGAACGCTACGCGAGCGGCGCCTACGACCGGACGTACGAGCCCGCGCTCCTCGCCCTGGCCTTCGCCTGGGTGGGCGATCTCGAGCGCACGCTCGTGTGGCTCGAGAAGGGCAACGAGGTCTATCCGCTGAGCACCGACTTCCGCTTCTTCGACTCGGGCCTCTTCGACAAGGTGCGAAACGAGCCCCGCTTCCGCCAGGCGCTCGTGCGGCACCAGGCGGCGACGTACGCCCGCGTCTTCCCGAAGGACGGCGCGCCGTGAGGGGGCCGCGAGCCGCGGCGATCCTGAGCGCGGCGTCCTGCGGCACCGCGGCGATCCTGAGCGCGGCGTCCTGCGGCGCCGCGGCGGTCTGCCTGCTCGTCGCCTCGCTCGACGCGCCCGCGCAGCGTACCGGCAACCTCCTCGACTCCCTCGACTTCGGCACCCCCGAGACGCGCGTGGAGCTGCCCGACGCGCTGAACGAGATCTCGGGTCTCGCCTCGGTGCTCACGGAGGGCGGCGGCGCGAGGCTCTTCGCTCACGACGACGAGAAATCGGTGATCCACGAGCTGGACGCGAAGACGTTCCGGATCCTGAAGAGCTTCTCTCTCCAGAGCCGGTACGGTCGCGGAGACTTCGAGGGCCTCACGGTCATCGGCCCCGGTCCGCGGTTCGCGCTCCTCTCGAGCGACGGGCGCGTGCTCCTCTTCGACGACACGCCCGCGAACGGGGTCGCCAACGCGACGCTCGTCGACACCCGGGCGGGCAAGAACGCCGAGCTGGAGGGAATCCTCTTCGAGCCGTCGACGGGGGAGCTGCTCCTCGCGCGGAAGCAGGCCACGCGCAAGGGCGACGACGACGTGCTTCTCTTCCGGTTTCGTCTTCCGGAAGGTCCGGCAGGTGAAGCGCTCCGCCTCGGAGCGAACGGCGTGCGCAAGGCCACCCAGGGCGGCAAGGACTTCCGGATGTCCGACGCGTGCCGGGATCCGGTGAGCGGCCACTACATCCTGCTCTCCTCGCACGCCGGCGCGCTCCTCGAGATCGACAGGACCGGCCCCATCGCCGCGACCCGGCGGCTCCCGAAGGACCGGCATCGCCAGCCCGAGGGCATCGCGATCCTCCCGGGCGGACGCCTCGCCATCGCCGACGAAGCCGCCGGGGGCCGGGACACGGGCGGCCGCGCGACCATCACCGTCTATCGCCCGCGATGAAGCGCGCCGCGCTCCTCACGGCCGGCGCCGCGCTCACGGCGGCCGTCTTCGCCGTCGCGGGGTGTTCGTCCGCGCCACCACCGCATTCGGTGGCCGCCCCCGTCTCCGCGGAAGCCGCGATCGACACGACGCTGCTCCTCGTGGGCGATGCCGGCGAGCCCGCGGCCGAAGAGCCCGTGCTCGTCGCTCTGTCCCGCGAGGCCGCGCGGGCCCCGGCGCGGACGACCGTCGTGTTCCTGGGCGACAACGTCTACCCGCTGGGCGTTCCGGCCGAAGGCGCGCCGGACAGGGCCGAGGCGGAGCGGCGTCTCCGTGCGCAGGTGGACGCCGTGCGCGAAGTGGGCGCGCTTGCCGTTTTCCTTCCCGGCAACCACGACTGGTCGCAGGGAGGCCGGGACGGCTGGGAACGCGTGAAGCGTGAGGGCGCGCTCGTCGAGGCGTGGGGCGCGCGCATGGAGCCGAAACACGGGTGCCCCGGCCCGGTCCCCGTCGACCTCGGCGCGCGGGTGAGGCTCGTCGCGCTCGACACGCAGTGGTGGCTGCACCCGTTCGCGAAGCCGCGCGAGGCCGCGTCGGGCTGCGAGACGTTCACGGAGGACGCCGTTCTCGAGGCGCTCGGGAAGGCGGTGGGCGAAGAGGCCGGCGACCGCGCCGTCGTCGTCGTCGCGCACCACCCGCTCCAGTCGGGCGGACCCCACGGCGGGTACTTCCCGCTCGCCGATCACGCCTTCCCGCTCCAGAACCTCGTGCCCTGGCTGTGGCTCCCGCTTCCCGGGCTGGGTTCGATCTACCCGCTCGCGAGAAACAGCGGCATCTCCCCGCAGGACTTTTCGGGGAAGGCCAACCGCCACATGCGCGACGCGCTCGAGCGGGCTCTATCCACGAAGCCTCCGCTCGTCTACGCTTCGGGACACGATCACAGCCTGCAGGTCCTGCTGCCCGGAGAGAAGCACCTCCCGCGCGCGCTTCTCGTCAGCGGAGCCGGAATCCACGGAGACACGTCCCCCGTCGCCCGACGCCCGTCCACGGTCTTCGCGAGGAGCGCGGCCGGGTTCCTGAGGATCGACGTCATGAAGGAAAGCGG
>JAEUQS010000709.1 GCA_016789625.1 Acidobacteriota bacterium
GAGGACGTCGCCCGGCTCAAGTACGAGAAGTTCGAGGAGCTCGTGAGGAAGCAGGCCGAGGAGATCAAACGCCGGACCGGAGCCAAGCGCCTCGTTTTCGAGGTGCAGACGGTGGACGGCAAGGTGAAGCTCATCGGCAGGCCCGCCCCTCCGAAAGGATGACCATGTCCCAGAGAAACCCCTTCCTCGCCGCGATCACGCTCGCGGCGCTCGCGGCCGCGTCCCCCGCGCCCGCCAAGGACCTCTACAAGCACTTCCTGGATCCGGGGCTGCCGCACCACAAGGCGATCCTGCAGACGCTGACCGCGCTCTCGGCCGATCCGAAGGACGCCACGCTCCTCAACGATCTCGGCTGCCTCGTGGCCTGGGACGGCTTCTGGAGAGACGCGCTGCGCATCCTGGACGAGGCCGCGGACCTCGACAGGACCACGAGCCGGCCGCTCTACAACGCCGGGCTCGTGTACATCTGGAAGGGCGAGTACGCCTCGGCGAAAGGGATGTTCGAGAAGGCCAGGAAGCGGGAGCCCGGCAACTGGGCGGCCTGGTGGATGCTGGGCTTCGCGCAGGAGCAGCTCGGGAACACGGAAGCCGCCGTCGAGGCCTACAAGGTCTCGCTGCGGGTCGACACGTCGCTGTTCGATGCCGCGAAGAACCCCTATGCGGCCTCGACGCGCCTCAAGAGCCGCGTTCTGCTCGAGACGTACGACAAGCGCCGTGCGCGGGCGATGATGCCCGAGACGGAGCAATTCGCTTCGAAGGAACGGTATGCCGAGCTCTTCCAGAGGGGGCCTTCGGCGCCGAAGCCGGCTGCCGCGCAGCCCTACCCGGGAGTCGAGAGCGATGTCGTGCTCGAGCCGCCGCCGCCGCCGAGCGGTCCGGTGATCACGCGCGTGGCTCCCCAGCCGCAGGGCGGCTCGGCCTCCGCGCCCGCGGCGACGTCTTCCGGGCCCACCTGGAACTCCGGTCGCGATGCGGCACCCTCGAAGAACGACGGTCCGAGGGCCGAGGGCGCGCGCCGCTTCCCCGTGGTCGACACCCCTTCGGGGAAGGGCTTGCCGCCCCCTCCGCCGGCGCCGACCAAGCCGATCGTCCCGGGACCCGGTGGCGGGGGAGACTGAAGACGCCCCCGTCTTTGGCGGAGGGCCTGGGGGATCGACCCCCACGATCAACTGAGATTCAGCCGTTCTTCCAGCGGGGAATGAAAAGCGTCGGCGACCCCACGGCCCCGCCGGCGCCCGCCACGAGCTTGAGATCGTCTCCGAGGGCGGTGATGCCGCGGAGGAGGTCGGAGAGACGTCCCGTCAGCACGGCCTCGGAGACCCGCTCCGTGGCCCGGCCCTTCTCGAGCGCGTAACCGGCCGTCACGAGACGGAAGCGATCCGCTGCCGCGTCGACGTCGGGCCGCTCGAGGAGCACCGCTGCGTAGTACCCGCGGGTGACGCCCGCGAGGAGATCGAGCGGCGACACCCCGGCCGCGGGATCCACGTAGAAGTTCGTCACGCCGGTCTGAGGCGGCTCGCTCCACGACAGCCTCACCGCGTTGCCCGTCGGGGCGTGCCCCGTGCGGCCCGCCTCGGCGACGTCGAGGAGCCGGCCCGCGAGCCG
>JAEUQS010000753.1 GCA_016789625.1 Acidobacteriota bacterium
GACCGCCGGGGTCCCGTTCCCGCGGCGTTTCCGAAGGGCACGAGCCCGTTCTACGTGATGAAGTACGAGATCACGCAGGGACAGTACGCGGCGTTCCTGAACACGCTCGGCGACGAGGCCTCGCACTTCCGCGCGATTCACGGCGGGCGCGACTACGCGAAGTTCCGTGGCTCGATCACCCTCGGTGCGGACGGGCTCTACGTGGCCGCGAGTCCGTCCCGTCCCGCGAACCGCGTTTCGTGGGACGACGGCTGCGCGTTCGCCGACTGGGCCGGCCTCCGGCCGATGACCGACCTCGAGTACACCAAGGCCGCGCGCGGTCCGGAGAGGCCGCTCGCGCGCGCCTTCCCCTGGGGCACGGCCTCCCGCGCGCGCGTCCTCCGCGTCGTGCGTCCCGACGACGAGCTCGTGACGACGGGTGACGCCGACGAGAAGCTCCTGAACGACGAGACCCGCGAGGTCTTCGCCGCGTCTCACTACTGGGTGATGGACCTCGCGGGCAGCGTGTGGGAGAAGGTCGTCACGCTCGGGCATCCCGTCGGCCGCGCCTTCCGCGCCACGCACGGCGACGGGCGGCTCACGAGCTACGGCTACGCGACGAACGAGGACTGGCCCAAAGGCGACGAAGGACGCGGCGGCTACGGCTACCTCGGCGGCGGGCACTACGAGCACGGGAAGCCCGAGGGCGAGTTCAACCCGCACAGCCCCGTCTCCTTCCGGCGCTACGGGTCCTGGGGGGATGCTCCGCGGTCGCTGGCGTACGGCTTCCGCGCGGTTCGGTCGGCGCCCTGAGACCACCCGCGCTATGGTGAGAGCGATGGATCGGCGCAAGAAGCTCGAGGAGCGTACCCAGGCGCTGCACGCCGCGGCCCTCGCGGCGGGCGAGGACACCTACGTGGACCCGGCCACGGGCTTCGACGTCTTCACGTCGGCCTTTCACCTCGCGCGCGGCACCTGTTGCGGGTCCGCATGCCGGCACTGCCCCTTCGAGCACGTGAACGTGCCCGCGACCGCTCGACCGAAGCGCTGACGCCGGCGACGCGCTACGCCGAGCCCGACCGGCCCGAACGCGGCCGCGCGAAGGCCTTCAGATCCGCCGGGAGCATCGCCGTCAGCCCGTCGACCGACATCCCGTAGATGTCGTGCGTACGGTCGAGCTGCATGAGGAAGTCCGAAAGCCGGTCGACGGCGGCCGACGCGTCCCTCCGGATCTTGCCGTCGGAGGTCGTGAAGAGCACGCTCGCGACGCCCACGGCCGCAGGACAGGCGACGAGGCGCGTGCGTGCCGCGAACCGCTCGACCAGCCACCCCGGCCGCGAGAGCGGCTGAGTGAGGAGACAGATCGCCCGGTAGCTGTCGTCTCTGTGCGCGTGGAAGATCAGGTACGGGCCGAGCAGGCGGTGCCGGTACGTCCTTCGCGCATCATGCAGCGCCGGGATGTAGCACGTCTTCGCACCCGGAACCCTTTTGCCCTTCGCGTTCCTGTGACAGACGGCGTCGAACGCGAACGCCGAGAGCCAGGCCCACAGAGGGCCGTCCTCGTCCTCGTCCTCGTCGAGGAGACCGGCTGACTCGAAGAGCCCGTGCAGATATCCGGCCGCCTGGAGACGCGTCGTGCCGATGCCTTCGAGCGTGACCTCGACGCCGCCCGGCACATCTTCGGAAAGCTCGGGAGACGTGACGAGATCCTGCGACAGACCGGGCTGCGTCCCGGCCGTGATCGCGCTGAGCTCGTCCTCGAACCTTGCGAGCCCCGCGGGCTTGAACCGGCGAAGCTTCACGACTACTCCGCCTCCCACCATTCGTTGAAGCGTTTGGCGATCTCGCGCTCGCGGGAGAAACCCTCGATCGCGGCGTCGATCCAGTCCTCTTCGTCGTCCGACAGGGAATCCCCGTCGCCGCGGCCCGAAGGCAGGGCCGCTCCGTTCCAACGCACGGCAAGCCTCAGCCAGTCGGACTCCCAGCCCTCGCTCTCCTCGTCGCCCGCGGCGAGCACCGCGCGCTCGAGAATCCTCCTCAGGATCTCCGGCAGCGCGAGGGAAACGAACTCCCGGGAGCCCACGAAGGCGTCGCGATCGGGCACGAGCGCACGGCTCACGAGAAGGAGCGGCCCAGTCTCGTCGTCGATCTCGAGCTTGTGCGTGTGGTGACGCAGCTCTCCCCAGTCGACGGGCAAGAGCGACCGGCCGCCCTTCTTTCCCGGCTCGCGCACCGGCCGAACGTCGTCACAGAGCGCGAGGAGCCGCGCCGTTTCCGGCTCCACGACGCGCAGCCGGAACCGCACGCCCTGCGCCGAGCCGAAGCCCTTGAGCAAAGGCCTCGCGCCGCCCGCGAAGAGCGGAGCACCCACGGTGCCGAAGTCGAACCGCTGCCAGCGGGTCTGGCGATAGGCCTCGACGAACACGAGGCTCGGCGACGGGAGCTGGTATTCCGAGAGGTCGAGCCCCACGGCCACCAGGAACCGGGACTTCCCGTCCTCATGGAGGTTCACGGTCACGTCCGTCTTGGACACGCGCTTTCTGCCCGTGAAGTTCAGCCGCCGGATCATTCCTCGGCCTCTGTGGGCGCCCCTTCGAGAAGCTTCACGAGGAGATCCCGGTTGGGATCGAAGCCGGTGATCTCGAGCTTCATGCGGCCCACGGGCAGGAGCGACAGGCGATTCCCCTCACAGAAGACGACCGACGCGCCATCGACCTTACGAGGCAGCTTCGCGAGGTCGAAGTCCTCCGGCCGGAACCGCCTCACAGGGTCTCCCTTCGTACAGTCGTAGGCGACGAGCACGGTGAGGGGCTCGAGGGCCGGCGTCTTGGCGCCCGTCGCGATTCGAAAGCCGCCCTCGAGCCCCTCGATCCGGTACCGCTCGCCGCCCGGCACGAGCCCCGCCGGAGGGCGCGGAACGTCTCGCGCGGCTTCGGCCGCCAGCCGCGCCGACGGCGCCGCGCGCGCGGGCCCGGCCTCGGGGAGCGGGAAGTACTCCGCGAGCGAAAGGAAGTCCCGCTCGCGCGCGGCCTCGGCCAGCGTCTCGGCCACGAAGCGCGGGGCGGTCTTCACGAACTCCAGGACGGCGCTGCCGTACTTGTACTTGCCTTTGAAGTTCTGCGTGTCCTTCGACCAGTGCGTGTGCGCGGGCGTCTCCGCGTCCCCCAGAAGCGTCGCGAGCGGCCGGTCCTCGATGAGGACGAGCGCCCACAGGTTCTGTCCGCGCACGCGGCGCTCGAGCGCCTTGGGAATCTGGATTCCGTTCCGCACGAAGGCTGGCGCGGCGCCTCTGTCGCTCAGGTCGCGCCTCAGGACCATGTGGAAGTGCGTCTCGGCCGGCTCGCCGCCCTCGGGCTGTACCGTGAGCGGCACCTTCAGGAGGAGTGTGTCCCCGGCGCGGTAACGCGCGGCAAGGTCCTGCCGGATATCGGCAGGGATCATAGCCTCGGTCCAGGCCGGCGAGCCCTTCTTCGGCGGCGCGAGCGACAGTGCTCGGCCGAAGCCTTCGCGGTGCAGCGATACCGTGAGCGCCGCCAGCGGCTTGATGTTCGCCGTCAGGTCCTTCGACGCCATGAGCTGCTCGAGCAGCGACTCCGCCGTGAGCGTCTTCGTGCCACCGGGCAGCGCGGGGTCGTCGATCGTCACCGTGAGCCGACCGGTGAGGATCGGGTAGAAATACTCGCGCATCACGGCGTCGGCGATGGCCTCGCCCGTGATCTCCTCCGACGCGCAAGGCACCACGACCGAGAGGCCGGGCTCGTCGCGGCGCGAGAGGCCGAAGTTCCGGATCAGCCTCTCCGCGAGAGCCGGGTCCTCGCTGGGCAGAATCGCGGACTCCCCCGCGCCCTGGCCCGCATCGTCCTCGCCGAACGCCCCGTCGGGCGTGTAGTACACGCCGTTCACGTGGTGGTACCGAAGCACCGACTGCCCGAACACCAGCCGCCGGGGCTTCCCGTCGCGTACCGTGAGACACAGGATGGTGTTGAGCGTTCCGGCCCGGAGGAACACCGTCTTGCCCACGCCCCAGCGGCCGCCGTCCTTGCCGCCCTTCTGCGAGATGCCCTCGGCGCGGAAGAACGCGAAGAGCCGGCTCGGGGTCTCCTCGGGGCGGAGCGCCCGCGGGTCACCGTCGAGCCCCGTGGTGCCGAAGTCCTCGATGGCGAGGTAGCGGCCGGGACCAGGACCTGCCGGCACTCCGCGGAGCCCGCTGTCCGGGGCCTTCAGGTGCTCGAACGCCCCGGCGAGCCAGAACGCGGCGGCCTCTCCGCTCATGCCCTCGGCACTCGAGACGGAGAAACGAAGCGAGACCGGCTCCTCGGTGGTGCGCGCGTCCAGCGAGTTCTGGACGACCTCGCGCACCAGCGCCTGGGCCGGCCGCTCCACGGCCTCTTCCGAGAAGAACTCTCCCTGGATCGGGTTCCGGATCTTCTCGTCGCGACGATGAACCCGGAACCGCCAGCCTGCCATCGGCCGGGATTCTAGGCCCGGGGCAGCCTCCGGCTTCCCCGGGCCCTAAACCTACTGGATCAACGTCATCGGAACATAGCTGCCGTCGTTGGTGCCGCTGGACGACGTGGCGCCGTCGTTGAGCACCCCGTAGGCGAGGAAGGCGCCCTCGGGTCCGAGGACCGTGAGACGCACGTACCCGTTCTGAGTGCCGCCGAGGACGGCGTTGAGCTGCCGCCACTGGAACGCCTCGAGCGGCGGCAGGGTCTCGCGCCTCACGAGCGCACCCGTACTTCCGTCGTAGACCTCCATGCGCACGGTGATGGGCGCGTTCGTGACCCCCACGTTCACGAGCGCGACGTTCGAACGCGTGGAGCCGTTCTGCTGCAGCCCGTAGACGAACGCGTCCCGCGCCGATTTCTCGAACGGATCGCCGAGGTAGAAGAGCCCGTAGGACCCGCCGCCCGGAGCGGCCGACGCGGTGCGCGCGCCGGCGAGACCCGGCGAGACGGAGTCGTTCTCGGCGAAGAGGACCCCGAGCGCGCCCGCGTAGGACCCGCCCCGCGGGCCAATGGTCGCGCCCGCCTGCCGGAGCTGGTCGATGATGCCCGGGAGAATCGCCGTCTCGTAGGGCGCGAGGTCGATGGAAAAGAGGCCTGTGGAGACGCCCGGCGCGGCGAGCGACTCGACGTACTCGACGAACGCCTGGACGCTCCGGTCCGTGGGGTTCGTGAGCACCAGCTCGCTGTTGAACGTCGCGGTCTCCACGAGCACGGGCACGCCCAGCACGGCGTCCACCTTCGGCGCGGGCGTGGCCGGAACGAAGGAGCCGTCGTTCGTGACGTTGTCGTTGAAGACGCCGTACGCGAGGTAGCGCTCGGAGCCCGCGACCCTTTCGATGTACACGTAGCCCGCGCCCGGCGCGAAGCCCGCCTGCTGGAGGATCTGGTTGTACTGGTTCCACTCTCCGGGCCCCAGCGTCACCGGCTCGAACTCGACCGCCGCCGTCCCGTCGCCCTTCACCGCCGTGATCTTGAGCTGGATGGGTCCGCCCAGACCGGCGTTCACGAGCGCGAGGTTCGAGCGGTCCGCAGCGCTCTCGCGGAGCCCGGGAATGAGCACCGGATCACTGTAGGCCTCGGACACTGGGACCGCCGGGTACGACAGCCCCGCGAAGCCGTTGCCGGAAGGAGCCGTGGTGCGCGCCGAGGCCGCGCCGGCGCTCGCGGCCGGGAGCCCCTCGAAGCGGACGAAGAGAGCGCCCCCGGCATTCGCGCCGGCGGGAATCGGGAGGTTCTTGCTCCGAAGGTACGCGATCGCATTGGGGATGACGAGCTGCCGGCCCGCCGGGAGAACTTCGGTCACGGTTCCGCTGCCCGCGCCCCCGAACACGGTCGCGGAGCGGTACTCGAGCCTCACCGTGGCCGTCGTCGAGCCGCTGTTCGTGAGCGTGAGCTCGGAGGAGAACCGCCCGGGGATCTCGAGCACGATGGGAATGACGAGCGTGGCGTTCGAAGTGCCCGAGCCCGGCGCCGGAGCCACCACGACGCTGCGCGTGGCGGTGCTGGAGCTGCCGCCGCCCGACCGCGCCGTGAGCGTCACGGTGTACGTTCCCGCCGACGCGAACACGTGCTGTGGCGACTGTGCCGTCGAGCTGTTGCTGCCGCCGGACGACGGGTCCCCGAAGCTCCACTGCCACGAGGCGGCGCCGCCGCGCGACGCGTCCTCGAACAGGACCGTCTGGCCGGCCACGGGTGAGGCCGGCGTGAACGAGAAGTCGGCCGTGAAGGTCTGCCCCGGAGCCCCGATCACGCGGAGCACGGCCCGCGGGTCGTGGCCCACGATGAAGCGGTTGTTGTTGGGCTTGCCCGCCACGAACGGCGTGTCCTCCGAGCCGTTCACCGTGACGATCGCGCCCAGGAAGTACTCGCCCGAAGGCACGCCCGCGGGCACCGAGAGCGTCGCGTTCTGGATGACGCCCTCGGAGTTCACGTCGGCCGACGGAATCGTGACGCTCCCCACGGCCGCGTCGGAAGGCTGGGGATACTGACGGCT
>JAEUQS010000754.1 GCA_016789625.1 Acidobacteriota bacterium
AACCCCTTCGGCGCCGTCTCCGTATCGAGTCCTGCGGGCCAGCCCCGCGACACGAGGATGACGACGACGGAACCCGAGGCCCACGAGGCCGCCGCAGAGAAAGTGAAGAGCCTCGCCTCCGGCGCGGCGCTCGCCGCGGCGCTGGGTCTCGCGGCCCGCTTCGGCATCGCCGACCTCCTCAAGCACGGCTCCCGCACCGCCGCGCACCTCGCGCGGGTCCTTTCGCTCGACGAGGACGCTCTCTACCGCGTGCTCCGCATCCTCGCCGCGCACGGCATCTTCCTCGAGGGTTCCTCCCGGACGTTCGCGCTCACGCCGCTCGGGGCGAGCCTCAAGAGCGACGCTCCCGGCTCGGCGCGGGCCTTCGCGGCCATGGTCGTCGACGAATGGAGCTGGCGTTCCCTCGGCGAGCTGGAATACAGCGTGCGCACCGGTCGCACGGCCCTTCCCCTCCTCTTCCGCATGGACTCCGCCAACGAGTACTTCGAGCGGCGCCCCGAGGCGGCGGCGCTCCGGAACGACGTCGAGGCGGAGGAGAGCCGGGCCGCCGCCACGGCCCTCGTGGCCACGGGCCTGCTCGCCTCGGCGGTCCACGTGGTGGACGTCGGCGGGGGAGACGGCGGCCTCCTCTCCGCCCTTCTCGAAGCGCATCCGGGTCTCGTGGGAACGCTCGTGGAGCGGCCCGCGGTGGCGCGCGGCGCGAGCGATCGCCTCGCGGAGCACCTGCGGAACGGGCGGGCGCGAATCGTGGCCGGCGACTTTCTCACCGCGATGCCGTGGGGCGGCGACGTCTACCTGATCGTGAACGTGCTGTCGAGCCTGGACGACGCCGAGGCCGCGGCGCTGCTCTCGAACGTCTCCTCGGCGCGGGCCGCCGGGGGCCGCGTCCTCGTGGTCGAGGGCCTGCTCCGCAGCGGCGCGTATCCCGCGGTCACGGCTGAATCGCGGGACCTGTTGAGCCTCGTGGCGACGGGCGGCCGCGAACGCACCATCCCGGAGCTCTGCCGGCTCTTCACCGCGGCGGGGCTCGTGCTCGAGAGCTCCCGAAGACTCACGCGAGACATGAGCCTCGTCGAAGCTCGATAGACCTCCCACAGCTCCCGGCGGGGGGCCTGGGGGATCGAGAAACCCCCAGGATCAAGAAACGATTCGGTCGCGGAGGAGGCTCGCGAACCGGCGGCTCACCTCGAGGGGCTCCTGGTGGCCGCGCAGCGTCACGCGGAAGCCGGCCTGGAACCAGGGCTCGAGCTTCTCGATGTGGTCGACGTTCACGATCGTCGAGCGGTGGATCCTCAGGAACTGCCGCTTCGGGAGCACGGCCTCCCAGTCCTTCAGCGAGCGCGACACCGCGGCCACGCGGCCGTCGGCCGTGTGCAGCTCCGAGACGTCGCGCGCGGCCGTGAGGCAGACGACGTCCTTCACCTTCACCACCCGGTAGTGGCCTCCCTGCGCGACGAGGAGCGGATCCTCTCCGTCGAGCTGGGTGGCGGCGGGCTGCGGACGCGGCTCGTCGCGGAGGACGCGGGCGACCGTCTCGGCGAGACGCACGGGCGGCACGGGCTTGAGCAGGTAGTCGAGCGCGTTGACGTCGAACGCCCGGAGCGCGTGCTCGGAATAGGCGGTGACGAACACGATGCGGCAGCTCTCGGGCACGTCGGCCACGAGGTCGAAGCCGGAGCCTCCCGGCATCTGGACGTCGAGGAACAGGAGCTCGGGCGCGAGCTTCGGCAGCGAAAGGCGCGCCTCCGCGACGTCCTGCGCCTCGCCCACGACCTCGATCTCGGGGTGCGCGCCGAGGAGCTTGCGCAGCTCCGCGCGGGCCAGGCGCTCGTCGTCCACGAGGAGCGCCCGCAGGCGCCGCGCGCTCATGCGGCCTCCGGGACCGTCACGGTGAGCCGGGCCGAAACCTCGCCGCCCTGCTCGGTGAGGGAGAACGCGTGGCGCTCCGGGAAGAGCTGGCGGAGCCGCTCGCGCACGTTCGAGAGGCCCGTGCCGGTGCCGTCGCAGGGCAGGCCCGAGGCCGAAGGTCCCAGCGTTCCGGTGTTCGCGACCACGATCGTGAGCGACGAGCCTTCGCGCCGGGCCTCGATGCGGATGCGGAGCGGCATCGGGCTCGTCTCCATTCCGTACTTCACCGCGTTCTCGACGAGCGGGTGCACGAGGAACGAGGGGAGCCGCGTCGCGGCGGCCTCGGGGGCGACCTCGAACGACGTCTCGAGCCGCTCCTCGAAGCGGATCTTCTGGATCGCGAGGTAGTTCTTCACCGCCTCGAGCTCCTCGGCGAGCGGAGCGTCTCCGTTGCGGCCCGAGACGAGCGAATAGCGGAAGAACTCGGCCAGCTCGGTGACGAGGACCCGGGCCTTCCTCGGGTCCTCGTCGACGAGCGCGCGAATGGAGTTGAGCGCGTTGAACAGGAAGTGCGGGTTGACCTGGTAGCGCAGCATCTGGAGCCGCGCCTCGCTCGCGAGCGCGGTCGCCCGGAGCGAGCGCTCGCGCTCCTTTTCCAGCGAGGCCTGGTACGAGAACGTGAGGTAGAGCGCGCTCCAGGCGAGGAGCGTGATGGCGTAGTTCATGCCGCCCTTGAACACGTAGACCATGGGCGACTCGG
This sequence comes from Acidobacteriota bacterium, assembly GCA_016789625.1. Classification (GTDB taxonomy): domain Bacteria; phylum Acidobacteriota; class Thermoanaerobaculia; order UBA5066; family UBA5066; genus JAEUQS01. The sequence continues at coordinate 2,609 of JAEUQS010000754.1, forward strand.
GCTCCATCACGCGCCTCACGAAATACGCCCAGAGCACCCCCAGCGGAAGCGAGGCGAGAAGGGCGGCGAAGGCCTTGGCCCCGGCCCCGCGCCCTTCGAGGTTCTCGAAGAGAAAGTACAGCGGGATGCTCACGAGGAAGCCCCCGAGCCCCATGGCCGCCTTGTAGGGCGCGATCGACGCGAGCTTCGCGAGGCTGGGCTCCTTGAGGAGCGGGATCGACGTGACGACGAACAGGAGCACGTAGCCGCTCCAGCCGGCGACGTTCGCGAGCCAGAAAGAGCGGCCGGGGAGATTCATGCGCTCTCGATTCTCACTTGGCCTTGCGGGTTCCCGTATAGGTCTTGTTCACGACCGTCCACTTTCCGTCGATCTTCAGCATCGAGAGGTAGTCGGTGAACTTCACCTTGGGATAGTCGAGCTCCACCTTCACGAGAGCCATGTCGCCGGCCACGTCCACGAGGAGGATCTTCCGCGCGCGCTGGGCCTCGTCGTCGGCGGCCTTGCCGGACATCTTTGCGATCCAGTCGGCGCTGGCAATGGTGTTGAACTTGCCGTCCACGAGGCCGAAGAGCCGCGAATCGGGGTGGAAGACCTTGCGGAACTCCTCGGGGTCGCCCGTGGCCTGGCCCTTGAAGTACTGCTCGGCGGCGGCCTTCACGAGGGCTCCCTCGCCGACCTCTCCCGCGGTGGCCTCGCGGGCGAGGGCCGTGGCGAAAACGGCGGCTGCGAGGGCGAGGACGACGGCGGTACCGGTGGCGACGAACATGCGCATGGTGGCTCCCTTCGAGCGTGAAGATGGATCCAGAGGCGGCCGGCGTCCCGGAGAATCCGTCGAGCGGCTTTCCTCGCGGGTCGAGCGGCGCGCGGGGCCTGCAAACGGGCTACCCTTCGCGAAGACCTTGAAGAAGAGCCTCCTCGAGAAGCTGCGCTACCAGCTCCTGCTGAGACCTCTCGGCCGCGGCAACCCGTGGAGCGCGGAGCGCTGGGAGAGCGTGTACGCGGCCGCAGGCGGGACCGACTACGTGAACGCGCTCGCGCAGCTCGGCCACTACGCCGTCCTCGCGGGCTACGTGCGGCATCTCGCGGCGGGCCTGCCCGCGCCGCCGCGAATCCTCGACGCCGGCTCGGGGCCCGGCAAGCTCGCGACGCTCTTCGCGAGCATCCCGTTCGCCCGCTACGTGGGCTTCGACCTCTCGGAGACCGCGGTCTCGACCGGAAACGCGCTCGGCGTGCCGAACGCCGAGTTCCGCGTCGCGTCGTTCGACGGCTTCGAAACGGGGGAGCGCTTCGACGTGATCGTCTTCTGCGAGAGCCTGTATTACGCGGACCGGCCCGAGGAGACGCTGCGGCGCTTCTTCTCGTTCCTCGCGCCGGGCGGCGTCGCGCTCGTCTCCATGTACGAGAAGAGCGCGTCGGCCGCGCGGTGGCGGCGGCTCGCCCGCGTCGCGACCACGAGGGACGCGACGCGGGTGACGAACGCGGCGGGAGAGAGCTGGAGCGTGCGGCTCCTGAGCCCTATTTCCTAGAGGGTCTGGGGCGGTTGCGGTACTTCTCGTACAGGCTCTTCTGCTTGTCCCCGAGGTCGATCGAGACGCCGCGGTGGTAGAGCGCGGTGACCTGGGACGTCACCTCGAGCGGGTCTCCCGTGAGCACGACCAGCGAGGCCTCCTTGCCCGCCTCGAGGGAGCCGAGCTCCTTCTCGACGCCGAAGATGCGCGCGCCGTTGAGCGTGATGCTGCGGAGGGCCTCCTCGCGGGAGAGGCCGAACGCCGCGGCCTGCGCGGCATGGTGTGCGAGGTTCTGCGTGAGCGACGCGGCGCCCGTGGCGGCCCCCGCGGAAATGGCGACGAGCACGCCGGCCTTCGAGAGCACCGCGGCGCGGGTGAAGGACGTGTCGTACGCGTCGTCGCTGCGGGCCGGCAGCTCGAGGACGCCGTCGAGGATCACCGGGATCTTCCGCTCCGCGAGGCGCGGGGCGAGGAGCGGCGCGTCGTCGCCGCCGAGGAGCGCCACGTTCGGCGGACCCGTCATGAGCTTCGCCAGATCGTCGTCCAGAAAGCGCAGCACGGCCTCGATCTGCTGCTTCGTGTTGGCTCTCACGAGGAGGAGGGATCTGCCCTCGAGCACGGGCACGAGCGCTGCGAAGCGGGCGTCGACGTCGGCCTGCGGCGTCTTCTGGGTGCGCCCCAGGCGGTAGGCGTGCGCGCCGCGGAACGCGTCGCGGATCCGGTCCAGCGCCTCCTCGCGGCGCTTCTCCTGCCGTTTGGCCGAGGGGCGGGCGTCCTTCGAACGGTCGATGCGCATGTCCGGCCATTCGAGGACGCTGGCCGCGGGACAGCTGACGCAGGCGTCCTCCCGCGTCCAGCCGTCGAGGCGCACCACCGAGACGTGCCCCGGCAGCACGGACCCGCGCGGCACGAGCGCCCCGAAGAGAACGCCGCCGCTCCGCGCGACGGGGAGGAGCACGGAGTCGAGGTTCATGGCGACGTCGGGGCGCACCTCGGGGTTGAGGTCGCCCGTCTCGGAGACGTCGAGCGTGGCGCGGACGGCCTCGATCTCCACGAGGCCGAGCGCCGTCGCGGGGGCGAAGTAGGCCGGGGCGAGGTGCTTGCCCGAGGCATCCACGACGGTCGCGCCCGCAGGGATGGCCGTCTCGGGTCCCCCGACGGCGAGGATCCTCGCGCCGTCCATCACGACGACGCCGTCCGGGATGGCCGGCGAGGAGGCGGGATGCACCGTGGCGCCCTTGAGCACGACGACCGAAAGGAGAACGGTTCCGAGAGCGCTCACTGGGCCACCTCATCCGAGTCGATGCCGTCTTCGAGGCCTTCCATGCAGTGGTGGTCGATCGCGCGTGGTCTCTCGGGCGACGGTCCCCGGGCCTCCCCCCTCGCCTCGGCGACCTTGGCCGCCGCGATGAGGCGGAGCTTCTCCGCGGCGAGACCCTCGCGGGCCGCGAGGTCCGCTGCACGGTCGAAGTACGTCCTCCCCTCGATCCAGGTTTCCTGGGCGACGCCCGCGGGCGAGAGCGGGTCGGCGGACCAGATGACGACGTCGCCGTCCTTGCCCGGCTCGAGGGAGCCGATGCGCTTCTCGAGCCGGAGCTGCTTCGCCGCGTTGATCGTCACGAGCTCGAGGGCCTTCTCGCGCGGCACGCCGCCGTACTTCACAGCCTTCGCGGCCTCGGTGCTCATCCTGCGGGCCAGCTCGTCGGAGTCGGAGTTGAAGCTCACCAGGACGCCGCGCTCGCGCATGAGAGCGCCGTTGTAGGGAATGGAGTCGAAGACCTCGAACTTGTACGACCACCAGTCGGAGAACGAGGACGCGCCCGCGCCGTGAGCCGCGATCTCGTCGGCGATCTTGTAGCCCTCGAGCGTGTGCTGGAACGTGGCGATCTTCACGCCGTACTCCTCGCAGATGCGGAGGAGGTCGAGCATCTCCTGCTTCACGTAGGCGTGACTGTGGATGAGCCGCGTGCCCTCGAGGATCTCGGCGATCGCCTCGAGCTGCAGGTTCGGGCGGGGCGGAATCGGGCTCTCGCCGCGCTTCCTCGCCGCCTCGAAGTCTCTCTGCTTGCGGCGGTAGTCCTGCGCCGCCGCGAACCGCTCGCGGATCTGTGCCGAGACGCCCATCCGGGTCTGCGGGTCGCGCGGCCGCGAGCCCGGGGTCGCCTGCGCGTTCGCGCGCTTGGGGTTCTCGCCGAGCGCGAACTTGATGCCGGGCACGGCGCCGGGCACGTGCTGCACGGCGCCGGTCTCTCCCCACTTGAGCTTCTTCACGTCGTCCTGTCCGCCGATGGCGTTCGCGGAGCCGTGCAGCGAATGCACCGTGGTGAGGCCGCCCGCGAGCTCCCGGTAGATGGCGACGTCGAAGGGATCCTGCACGTCGGCAACGCGCACCTCGGCCGTGATCGCGTTGCCGAACTCGTTCACGCTGCCGTCGATGGCCGTGTGGCTGTGACAGTCGATGAGCCCCGGAGTGACCCAGCGGCCCTGGGCGTCGATCTCGGTGACGTCTTTCCCGAGCGCGGGCGGGACCTTGAGATCCGGGCCCACGCTCACGACCTTGCCGTCCACCACGAGGAGCGACGCGCCCTGGAGGAGGCCCGAAGTGCCCGCCGTGTAGAGGGTCGCGTTCTTCACGAGCACCGCGCGCGGCAGCGCGAGCGGGCCGGCGAAGCGCGGGGGCGCGGGACGGACGTCCGAGTCGGGCTTCTCGGCCTTCTCCGTTCGCTCTGTCCTCTCGGGCCGGTCGCCTCCCTCCGGGTCCCCTTCGGAGCGGCCGGGCCGGTCGGGCCTTTCCTCACGGCGTCCCACCTTCGAGAGACGCTCGAGGCCGCGCCGGAGGTCGACCCGCAGCTCGTCGCCTTCGACGAGCGCCGCGACCTGCACCGGTCCCGCCGCGACGCCGAACGCCCCGCCGTCGACGGTGAAGCGCAGCTCGTTCTCGTGGCGCGAGACCGCGCTCGCGGAGACGGCCGTTCCGCCCTGCGGCGTGACGGTCACGCCAAACCCGCCGGCCCTGCGGTCGGCCTTGATCTCGAGCTTGCCGCTTTCGAGCGCGAACACTCCGGGCAGCGTGGCCTTCCTGCGCGGCGCCTCGTAGGCCGTGCCGTCGACCCAGGTCTCGAGGACGTGGGTCTTCTCGGCGAAGAGCGGGCCATCGGTGATCACGAGGTTCGCCGCGCGGCCGGCGGCGATCTCGCCGAGCTTGCCTTCGAGGCCGAGCTGCTTCGCGGGGACCGTGGTGAACGCAGCCAGGACGGTGTCCTCCGGGAGCCCGCGGGCGCGCGCCTTGCGGATGCGGCTCTCGAGGTCCGACAGCTCGGGCAGGCCGTGCGTCGTGAGCGAGAACGTGAGCCCCGCGTCCTTCAGCCAGCGCGGGTTCGAAGGCGCGCGGTCCCAGTGCTGGAGCGACGAGAGGGAAACGTCGCGCCACTCGTCGTCGTCGGCGATCGTGGGCACCGCCGGGAACGCGAGCGAGAGGACGAGGTCGGGCCTCGCGGCAAGCACCTCGGGCAGGAGGCGGTACGCGTCCGCGCCTCCCACGAAGCGGGCGCGGAGCCCCAGCTCCTTCGCCAGCGACGCGGAGCGCAGGAGCTCGAGGACGTCGGGCGTCTCCATCGCGACGGTTTCCTTGCCCTGGATGACCTCGCCCAGCGCGGCCCAGGTTTCGACGCGCTCGGGACGTTCCTTGTTGGTAGGTCCTGCGGCGAACGCGGCCTCGGCATCGCGCAGCCAGCGGGCGTCGAGGATCGTCTGGCGGATCACCGCCGTCGCGCCCATCTTCGAGTTCGGGTAGCGGTCCTCGCCGTCAGCCTCGAGATCGGGCGCGACGATCTGGGCCTCCCGCGCGAGGACGACGTTCTTCGCGACCGGGCCGTCGCCCAGGGAGAGCACGGCGCTGCGCCCGCGGAAGATGCCGCGATCGGGCACCGCGTTCACGGTGGTGAAGCCCAGCGCGCGGAGCTGCTCCTTCACTTCGTCCTTGAGGACGACCTCGGCCACGGCCCGCCGCTCGGCCCGCAGGCGCGAGGAGGAATGCACGTTGCCGGTCGCCGGCGGGGCGGGCGCCGTCGATCTCCGGGGGCCGAACGCCGGCGCCTCGTCGTCGTCGGCCGGCGCTTCGCGCTTGCCCGAGAGGCGCGACAGCGTGACGTGCGGATCGATGAGGCCGGGATACACCGTGCGTCCCGTGAGGTCGTGGACGACGGCGTCGGGCGGAATGGCGACGTTCGGCCCCACGGCCACGATCACGCCCTTGCGCACCACGAGGGTGGCCTTCTCGAGGACGCGTCCGGGAGCGAGCACGACGCGGGCGTCCTTGAGCGCGGTGACGCGCGGCGGCTCGGCCGCGGGGAGAGACGGAGCGGCGAGACCCAGGGCGGTAACGAGGACGCGCGCGCAAAGGCTGAAGCGAGGAACCATCGCACCTCCGGACCGAACGGCGTTCGGAATCCGCGGAGGATACGGGAGGGATGACACACTCGGGGGCCGTGAAGACCCCGCTTCGCAGTCTGCTCGCCGCGGTCCTCCTTCTCGCATCGCTCGCCGAGGGCGCGACGGCCGCGCCCGGGACACCGGCGGCCCGGCGGGATCTCTCGCGCGACGAGGCGCTGGGCGGCCACACGCTCTCGCGGCACGTGGGAAAGACCGACGCCGAGCTGCGCGAGAGGCTCTCGCAGGCGCGCATCTCGGCCGCGTCGACGTACACCGACCGCGAGACCGCCGAGGAGGCCGTGGGCGCGGCGCTCCGGGACGCACAGGTGAAGATCGAGCGCTGGGCAGACAGGCAGGGCAGCCGGCCGAACCTCGTGGTGGACCACCGCAGCCCGAACGTCCTCGGCCGGAGCCTTCGCCGCGGGGCCCGCCGTCCCGTGGATTGCTACGATGCCCTCGTGGTGCTCCGGTGGGATACGCGACGCGGCCGCTGGTTCGTGCTCACGAGCTATCCCGAGGCCCGACGATGAAGAAGAAGGTCTCCACCAAGAAGTCGCCGACGCTCACGAAGACCGACGTCCCGATGCTCGTGAACGTGCTCCGCGGCTACCTCCACGAAGACTACGAGGCCGAGTACGGCAGCGCCGTCTCGGCCCTGCGCGCGTTCGTGGACGACGCCTCGGAAGACGAGGTGAAGGCGCTGAGGGCCGATCTCGCGCGCCTC
>JAEUQS010000820.1 GCA_016789625.1 Acidobacteriota bacterium
GAGAACGTAAGCGGGGGAGCCGTCGAGCCCCGCGAGGACCGAGGGCTCCGCGGAGCATTCGAGGATCACGTCGCAGGGTCCAGCAGCCTCGAGGTCCGAAGGCACACGGACGTCGCCGTGCACGAAGCTCACGCCTCCCTGAGCGAGCCGGGAGAGCCCGAGCTCGGAGCCCCGCCGCTTGAGGTTGTCGAACGCGGTCACGTCCCATCCCGGATGGCGCCTCTTGAGGTCGAGCGCGAGGCTCGATCCGACGAATCCGGCCCCACCCGTCACGAGCAGCTTCATGGAAGGAGACTAACCAAGAGGCCTCACCTCGCGGAACCCAGGATCTCGCGCATCGAGCGGAAGCTCCGGGCCTGCGTGGCGACGGCGAGCGAGGCCCCGAGCGAGAGCGCCCCGGCAGCCCACGGGGCCCACGGCGTCTGGAAGCGCTCCCGCGCGAAGAGAACGATGAGAGCGACGGCGTAGGGCACGGAGTTGCTCCTCAGGAAGCGCCACCAGCTCGCGCCGCTGATCCGGCAGGCCGCGACGGAGAGGAGCGCCGCGAGGAGCGCGTTCGAGATCGCCATCGCCTCGACGGTGCCCGCGATGCCCCGCGCGCGGGTGAGGGCGACGGTGAGCGCGAGGTTGACGATCACCACCGCGACGTGGATGCGCGCCGAGGCCGCGAAGCGGTTGGCGGCCATGACGACCCAGGTGAGCGGACTGCAGGCGGCGTTCAGCGTCCACGCGGCGACGAGCCCCGGAAGCAGAGCGAGCGGCAGAACGGCCTTCTCGGCGTCCAGCCAGTGCCGGAAGAGCCAGGGGCTCACGAGGATGAGGATCACGCCGGCCGGCACGAGGAGGAGATTCATGAAGAGGGACACGGCGAGGAACTGGAGACGCCCGTCCTCCCGCTCCTCGGGCGAGGCGCCTTCGCGGAAGCAGCGCACGAAGCGATGGAACATCGATTCCCACGCGACGTCGGTGAACTTGCGGAGCTTGTTCGCCCATTGGTCGGCCGCGCCGAAGCCCCCGAGATGCGCGGCCGGAACGAAGAGCTGCGCGATGGGGGCATTGATGCTCGCGACGGCGACCCCGAGGCTGCGGTTCACGTTGTAGCTGACCGCGTAGCGGAGCATCGGCCGGAGCCGCGCGCGATCGGGCCACGAGAAGCGCGCCCTCGGAAGGCCCAGCTTCCCCACGGTGAAGAGCAGCGACACGAGGGCGAGCGGGGCGAGCGCGGCGCGGGCCCACTGGATCTCGACGATGCCGAGACCGGCTTCCAGGCCGAGGATCACGACGAGGAGGTCGAGGACGAGCGTGGCCAGGACCCAGACGTTCAGCTCCCGGATCCAGCCGAACCCCTGGATGGTTCCCCAGTAGACCTTGCTGACGATGAGGAACGGGTACGACACGGCGGCCGCGAGAAAGAGCGAAGCGAGCGCGGGCCCGGCGTAGTCCGGAGCGAAGCCGATGCCCCGGGCCGCGGCCGCGGCGCAGCCCAGGAGCGCCACGGTGCCGAGCGCGGCGGGCACGAGGCTCAGCACGAGCGCCTGGTCCAGCGACCGCTGCGCCTCCTCGCGGGAGCCCGCGGCCGCGGCCTCGTACAGGGACAGCTCGTGGATCGCGAAGTCGAGCACGACGCCGAGATCCTCCACGGCGAGGCTCAGGGCCAGGATTCCCCAGGTCTCCGAGCCGAACTTCAGGATGATGGCGCGCGCGAGGACGAGGCTCGTGAGGAACCTCACGATGCGCGACACGAGCCCCAGCGCGAAGCCCGACTTGACGCGCTGGGAGCGCAGAGGGCGCTCGGCCGTGCTCACGGACCCGGCGGTCCTTCGAGGCTCCGCCGATAGACGTCGACGAGCGCGGGCGCTCCGAGGCTCCAGGCGTACCGGTTCTCGGCCACCGCGCGCGCGGTGCGCCCCATCGCGCGGCTGCGATCGCGGTCTCCGAGGAGCCCGGCCATCGCGGCGCCGTACGCGGCGGGGGTTTCCCCGGCGAGGAGGCCGACCTCGTCGCGGCCGAAGATCTCCACGAGGTCGCCCGTGGGGTTCGCGACGATCGCGCGTCCCGCCGCCAGGTAGTCGCCCAGCTTGATGGGGCCGCGCGCGCGGTTCATGAGGTTGTCCGAGAGCGGAAGGAGCAGGACGTCGGCGGCGCCGAGGAACGTCGGGATCTCCTCGAACGGACGCGTGCCGAACTCCCGGACGTCGGGCCGGAGACCCAGGTCGTCGATCAGACGCTGCGCGTTTCGGTTCGGCGGTCCCACGAGAACGAGGAGCGCGCGGGGGACCTTCCCGCGAGCGACCGCGAACGCGCGGATCACGAGCTCGAGGTCGTACTGCACGAAGCCGACGAAGCAGGCGACGGGGCGATCCGCGTCCAGGCCGAGGGAGCGCCGGCACTCCGCCGATTCCCTGACGCTCACGGTGCGCACGTTCGCGCCCGAAGGCAGATAGTGAATGCGTTCACGAGGAAGGCCGAGATCCTGCGCCCGCTGTTCGAGGAGGCGGCTCGTCACCGTGACGGCGCGGGCCCGGTGGCGGAAGCCCTCCTCGAGCCAGGTCTCGAGAGGGCGGAACGCGACGCGGCCGACCCAGCTCTTCCGCTGCGAGATGGCGCCCCCGGGGCCGCCCCAGCAGTCGGCCCAGTCGCTCACCCAGGGGATTCCGCGGCGGCGGGCGAGGACGAGGCTGGGCGTGAGCACCACGGGACGGCAGTCGAAGCCGTGGACGAGGTCGAATGTCTCGGCGAGGAACTTGCGGCAGCGGAAGAACGTGTCCCACGGATCCCAGCCGGTGCGGGCCAGCGACACGCCCCAGTCGGGCGTTTCCACGATGCGCACCTTCTCGAGCTCGTACGTTTTCGCGCGGAAGACGCGGTCCCGCGAGATCGTCGCGACGGTGACCTCGTGTCCGAGGTCGGCGAGCTCGCGGGCGAAGTAGAAGGCCCGGTAGAACGTGCTCCGCCACACCACGTTGTGGTTGAGCATGAGAACGCGCAGCCGGCGCTGGTTCTCCGGGCCGGCGCTCACCTCGCGAGGTTGAACAGCAGCCGGGTGCCCCTCTCGGCGCGGCGCACGACGCCCGGGAGGCCCTGATCCCTCGCGACGCGGGCGAAGTACTTCGTCTGGCGCTTGAGCCAGGCGGGGTCCTTCAGCCGGGAGCGCAGCCAGACCGACGGGGCCCGCATCGCGAACGACTCGACGTACTCGGTGCTCATCGACGCGTACTTGAGCACCGAGGAGCGCGCGCCGTCGAACTTCGACCAGTCGCTGTCGTCGATGAGCCCCGCGCCCTTCGCGTTGCGGTAGTGCTCCGTGCCCGGGAACGGCGTCGTGGTCGAGAACTGGATCGAATCCACGGGCAGGCTGCAGCAGAAGTCGAGCGTGCGCTGCATGGTCTCCGGCGTGTCGGCCTCGAGACCGAACGTGATCGTCGCGTGCGTCTTGATGCCCCGCGAGGCGCACCAGTCCACGACCTTGCGGACCTTGTCGATCTTGACCGGCTTGCGGAGCTTCTTGAGGACCTCGGGATCGGCGCTCTCGACGCCGAACTTCATGCCGATGCAGCCCGCGCGGGCCATGGCGTCGATGGACTTCTCGGTGACGGCCATGGCGTCGCCCATGACCGACCACGCGATCTTGAGACCCCTCTTCAGGATCTCCTCCGAGAGCGCCACGACGTGGTCTTCCTTCACCGTGAAGATGTCGTCGTCGAAGTAGATCTCGCGCGCCTGGTAGCGCTTCACGATCTCTTCCATCTCGTCGACGATGCGCTTGGCCGAGAACACCCGGTAGGGTCCCTGGCTGTAGATCACGGAGATCCAGAGGCAGAACGTGCACTTGAACGGGCAGCCGCGGCTCGCGTGCATCTGCACGGCCGGACGCCTCTGGCAGAAGCCGTCCCAGTACGGCCACATCGACGGCGCCTCGGGCGTGGGGAAGAGGTGCCGCGCGGGGAAGGGCAGCTCGTCGAGGTTGCGGATGGGCTCCCCGGGCAGCCCCTCCACGAGGACGCGCTCGCCGCCGTCGGTCGCGGGCAGCGCCCGCACGAGGCCGCGCACCGCCGCGAGGCGGGTCTCGAGGTCCGGTCCCCCGTCGGCCGCCGCCTGGATCGCGGCGAGGGCGTTCATCTCGTACTCGCCCGTGAGGATCCAATCCACGGCCTGCGTGGTCTGGAGCGTTTCCTTCGGGAACACCGTGGTGTGCGCGCCGGTGAGAGCGATGGTCGCTCCGGTCGCGGCCTTCAGCCGGCCCGCGAGGGCGAGGTCGGCCTCGATCGTCGGGGTCGTGGCCTCCATGACGATCAGCGTCGGCGCCGACTTCGCGGCGCGCGCGAGGAACTCGTCCTCGGGCATGTTGAGCGCCACGGCGTCGATCACGTCGACGGGGATCGAGGCCTTCTCGAGGAGCGCGGCCAGGTAGGCCATCGAGAAGGGAAACGGAACGTAGCGGGCGGCTTCGGACGGCGCCTTGTCGATCGAGAAGGGCCAGCGGCTCCCGGCCTTGACGTAGAACAGCTCACGCCCGCCATTCGACCCTTCCACGGGGATCCTCGTCGGGGCGTTGGCGAGCAGGACTTTCATGTGTTCAGGTCTCCGTACCGCACATATCGTATGCGACGCCTTCCGGGGAGTCCACGTCGCCGCCGCGACGGCGGGCCGGCGCTAGAATTCCGGGCGGAGGCCGGCCTTCCCGACCGCACCTGCCCCAGGCATCCCCGGCATCACCCTCTACGTCCCCTGCTTCAACGCCGAGGAGTGGATGGAGCGGTGCCTCGAGGCCGTCTTCGCGCAGACGCTGCGGCCCTCCGAGGTGCTCGTCGTGGACGATGGGTGCACCGACCGGACCGTCGAGATCGCCCGCCGGTTCGACGTGCGGGTGCTGTCTCACGGCGTCAACCGCGGGCTCGGGGCCGGGCGGAACACGGCGATCCGGGAAGCGCGGAATCCCTGGATCGCCTCCCTGGATTCCGACTGTGTCGCGAGCCCCTCCTGGCTGGAGACGCTCGCCAGCCGGCTCTCGGCCGACCCCTCGCTCGTGGGGGTGGGCGGCCGGCTCGACGAAACGAACCGCACCGCGCCCGCGGACGCCTGGCGCACGAAGCACATGCGCCAGCACTGGGGCGATCGGCCCATCCGCAACCCGGCCTTCCTGTTCGGGAACAACAACCTCTTCCCGAAGGCGGCGCTCGTGAGCGCCGGCCTCTACAACGAGAAGCTCCGTACGAACTTCGAGGACGTCGCGATGTCCGAGGCCCTCCTCGCGGCCGGGGGCGCGCTCCTGTACGAGCCCGCGGCGCAGGTCTTCCACCTCCGCAAGGACACGCTGCGCTCCGTGCTCCGCGCCAACTGGAAGTGGCGGTTCTTCGGCTACCGCAACGACATCGACCTGCGCGGCCTCGCCAAGGGCCTCGTGTTCGAGCGCCTCCGGCAGCTCGCGGGATTCCTGTTCCACGACGTGCGGACGCTCGACCTTCCCGGCGCGGCCCTCAGCGCCGTGGCCGTCGCGTACGCCGCGTATCTCGACGTGGACCATCTCGTCCACCACTACGGGGAGCCTCGGATCCACCGCCCGAACCCATGAGCGCTCCCGCGGTCGACATCGTCATCCCCTGCTTCAACGGCGAGCGGTTCCTGGGACAGACGCTCGACTCCGCGCTGGCTCAGACCCATCCGGCCGTCCACGTCCTCGTCGTCGACGACGGCTCGACCGACGGGACCCGCGCTCTCGTCGAGGCGCGCGGCGGACGGGTGGGCTACCTGCACAAGGAGAATGGCGGCCAGGCCTCGGCGCGAAACCTCGGGATCGCTCGAACCGCGGCCCCCTACGTATGCCTGCTCGATGCGGAC
>JAEUQS010000849.1 GCA_016789625.1 Acidobacteriota bacterium
AGGGCGCCACCGTGAACGACGTCGTCCTCGCCGTCTGCGCGGGGGGATTCCGCCGGCTCCTCCTTCGTGAGAACGAGCTGCCTGGGAAGCCCCTCGTCGCCATGACGCCCATCTCCGTGCGGTCGCAGGACGCGCGTGGCACGATGGGCAACCAGGTTTCCGCGATGCTCGTCTCCCTAGCGACCGACGAAGCCGATCCGCTGAAGCGGCTCGACGCCATCCGCACCGGCGCGCGCGACAGCAAGATGTACCACCACGCGATGGGCGCGCGGACGATCATGGACCTCACCGACGCGATCCCGTTCTCGCTCACGGGCCGCGCGGCCCGCCTCTATTCCGAGCTGCAGCTCTCGCGCTTCCACGCGCCGGCCTTCAACGCCGTGCTCACCAACGTCCCGGGGCCGCAGACGCCGCTCTACATGGCCGGCGCGCGCCTCCTCACGAACGTGGGCGCCGGGCCCATCTTCGATGCCATCGGCCTCTTCATGCCCATCACGAGCTATGCGGGCACGCTCTCGATCGGCATCACCTCGTGCCGCGAGATGCTGCCCGACGTCCCGGCCTTCTGTGCCGACCTCACCGCGTCGCTCGAGGAGCTCGAGCAGGCGCTCGGCCTCTTGCGACTGGTCAAAACCCGGACACGAAAAGCTGTACCGAGGCGCAAACGGGCGTAGACTTGCCAGTCGTTGGACACACACGAGACGCGCGCCAAGGCCCCGTCCCGGTTTCTCCTGCTGGCCGAGGGCCGCGCGCTCTACGAGCTGGGCCTCCTGCCCTTCGCGCTCCCCTTCCTCTCGCAGGCGCCGCATGGTGACGGCCACGCCGTGCTCGTGCTGCCCGGCTTCCTGGCCGACGACTCCTCCACGGCGCCGCTGCGCACCTATCTGAAGAGCCTCGGCTACGCGCCCTACAAATGGGCGCTGGGCCGGAACCTCGGCCTCCGCAAGAACCTCATCGAGCAGATGCTCGTGCGGCTCCAGCGCGTTTACTGGGAATCGGGGCGCAAGGTCACGCTCATCGGCTGGAGCCTCGGCGGCATCTACGCGCGCGAGCTGGCGCGACAGGCTCCCGGGCAGGTGCGCGCCGTGATCTCCCTGGGCAGCCCGTTCACGAACGACCCCAAGGCGAACCACGCGTGGAAGCTCTTCGAGCTCCTGAGCGGCGTGAACCTCGACGACATGGATCCCGCCGAGCGCGGCTTCAACTCCACGCCGCTACCCGTGCCGTCCACGTCGATCTTCAGCCGGTCCGACGGCATCACCTCGTGGCGCTGCTGCCTCCAGCGGGAAACGGCCACGAGCGAGAGCATCGAGATTCTCGAAGGCAGCCACATGGGCCTCGGGCACAACCCGCTCGCGCTCTACGCCATCGCCGATCGGCTGGCCCAGCCCGAGGGTACGTTCCGCAAGTTCGCGCGCGTGGGAGCCATGAAGCTCCTCTACCCGGACCCGCACCGTAGAGGCGGCTGGGGCAGTTTCCTGGGAGAACCGCTCCGGATCCCTGCGGTCCGGTAGGACCGCCCAAGGATCCCTTCCGGGATCCCACTTGACGAAAACGCTTTAGGGCTCTACCTTTCACATATGAAGAACCCGCGCTCGCGCCCGGACCTGAAGAGGCGGCGGGACGAGACGCCCAAGCCCCCGCCCTCCTGCCCCGACGCCAACAAGCACATCGCGTTCGTGCTTCTCGACACGGCCCACGCCATCGAGAGACGGCTGGAGTCGGCTCTGGCCGAGGTCCAGCTCTCGGGGCCGAAGTACGGCGCGCTCTCGGTGCTCGCGAAGTCGGCCGACCCGCTCACGCTGTCCGACCTCGCGGACCGGCTCACCTGCGTGCGTTCCAACATCACGCAGCTCATCGACCGCCTCGAGGCCGTCGGCCTCGTGAAGCGCGTGGTGGACGCCTCCGATCGCCGGAGCGTCCGCGCGGCCATCACGCCGCTGGGGCGCGACCTCCAGCGCGACGGCGCCGAGCAGATGGACCACGTGCTCGCCGAGCTTTCCGAGGCCCTGTCCGGGATCGACAGGACCCTCCTCGAAAAAGCCCAGGCCACGCTGCGCATGAACGCCTCCTAGCCAACCTTTCCCCACCTTTCACGTACCTCCTTTCCCCCCGCAACGAGCGCCACGCTCAACGAGGAATGTTCGCCATGCCCGTTCTGAAGCCGTCCTCCCTTCCAGCAGCCATCGCCCTCTCCGCCCTGCTCGGCATCTCCGCGTGCAAGCCCAAGGCTCCCCCGGCCGCGGGTGGCCCGCCTCCCGCCGACGTCGCGTTCCTCGCGGTCGCGCCCCGCGACGTCGTGGTGGATTTCGAGTACGTGGGCCAGGTCGCCGGCTCGCGCGAGGTGGAGGTCCGCGCGCGCGTGACGGGCATCGTCCAGAAGCGCCTCTACGAGGAAGGCTCCCGCGTCGTCGCGGGGCAGACGCTCTTCAAGATCGACCCCGCCACGTTCGCGGCCCAGCTGGCCGCGGCCGAGGCCGACCTCTTCCAGGCGCAGGCCCGCTCCCGGCAGGCGACTCGCGATCTGGACCGCATCAGGCCGCTCGCCGAGCGCAAGGTCGTGAGCCGCAAGGAGCTCGACGACGCGCTCTCGGCCGCCGATCTCGCGCAGGCCGCCGTGAAATCGGCGGAAGCGCGCGTCACCACGGCGCGCATCGACCTCTCGTACACCGACGTCAAGGCCCCGCTCGGCGGCATCGCCGGGCGCGCGCTCAAGGTGGAGGGCAGCCTCGCGAACGCGCAGGGCGACAGCCTGCTCACCACCATCGCGCAGGTGGATCCCATCGACGTGAACTTCGGCGTGGCCGAGGTCGAGCAGCGGAACCGCAAGGCCGAGATCGAATCCGGCGCGCTCGTCCTCCCCAAGGGCGGCTTCGAGGTGAAGCTCCTGTCGAGCGACGGCAAGCCCCTCGGCCGCACGGGCAAGGTCGACTTCGAGGACTACAAGGCCGACCTCGCCACGGGCAGCTTCGCGCTCCGCGCGACGTTTCCGAACTCCGACGGCCTCCTCGCCCCCGGACAGTTCGTGCGGGTTGTTCTCGGCGGGGCCCGCCGCCCCGCGGCCCTCGCCGTGCCCCAGCGCGCCGTGCTGGACGCGCCCACCGGAAAGTTCGTCTATGTGGTGGGGCAGAGCCCCAACGGAACCGTGGCCGAGCCCCGCCCCGTCGAGGTGGGCGAATGGGTCCGCTTCGACGGCGGCGAGCGCAACGGGTGGCTCATCCGCAAAGGGCTCAAAGCCGGAGATCAGGTCATCGTGGACGGCACGGCCCGCATCTTCTTCCCCGGCGCGCCCGTGAAGCCCGAGCCGCTCGGAACGGGGGCGCCGGTCCCGGCACAGCCCATCATCGAGCCCGTGAAGTAAGCGAGAGGCACCATGTTCTCGCGCTTCTTCATCGACCGTCCGGTCTTCGCCTTCGTCATCTCCATCTTCGTGACGCTCGCCGGCGTCGCGGCGATGCGCAACCTGCCCATCGCGCAGTACCCGGAGATCGCGCCGCCGGTCGTGCAGGTCACGGCCATCTACCCGGGAGCCTCCGCGGAGGTCCTCGAGCAGACCGTCGCGGCGCCGCTCGAGAACGCCATCAACGGGGTCGAGGGCATGATGTACATGGCCTCCACCTCGAGCGGCAACGGGCTCCTCACCATCACCGTCACGTTCGAGATCGGCACCGACGTCGACCAGGCCGCCGTCAACGTCAACAACCTCGTCAAGCAGGCCGAGGCCAAGCTGCCGCAGGAAGTGCGCCGCCAGGGCGTCACCGTGTTCAAGGGCTCCTCGGCGTTCCTGCAGGTCGTCGCGTTCTATTCGCCCGACGGCAGCATGGACGACATCGCGATCTCCAACTACGTCACGCTCAACGTCCTCGACACGCTCAAGCGCGTCCCCGGCACCACGAACGTCCAGATCTTCGGCGCCAAGGACTACGCCATGCGCATCTGGATGAAGCCGGACCGCATGGCCCAGCTCCAGGTGACCGTCGGCGAGATCGTCCGCGCGCTGAACGAGCAGAACGCCCAGTTCGCGGCCGGGAAGATCGGACAGGAGCCCAACGGCGGCTCGCAGGAGATCGTCTACACCATCACCACGAAGGGCCGGCTCGCGACGCCCGAGGAGTTCGGCAAGGTCATCATCCGGTCGAACCCCGACGGCACCACGCTCCGCCTGGAAGACGTCGCCCGCATCGAGCTGGGCTCGAAGGACTACGACTTCGTGGGCCGCATCAACGGGAAGAGCGCGACGCTCATGGGCATCTTCCTGCAGCCCGGGTCCAATGCCCTCTCGGTGGCCGAAGAGGTCCACGCGAACCTCGACCGCGTCGCGGCCGACTTCCCGAAAGGCCTCACCTACAAGGTCCCGTTCGACACGACCCACTTCGTCGACGTCTCGATCCACGAGGTCGTCAAGACGCTGATCGAGGCGATCATTCTCGTCTTCCTCGTGGTGTTCCTGTTCCTCCAGAACTGGCGCGCCACGCTCATCCCCACGCTGGCCGTGCCCGTCTCGCTCCTCGGGACCTTCGCGGGACTGTACCTGCTCGGCTACTCCATCAACACGCTGACCCTGTTCGGCATGGTGCTGTCGATCGGCATCGTCGTGGACGACGCCATCGTGGTGCTCGAGAACGTCGAGCGCATCATGCACGAGAAGCACAAGTCGGCCCGCGACGCGGCCATCGAGGCGATGGAGGAGGTCAGCGGACCCGTCATCGCCATCGTGCTCGTCCTCTGTGCCGTGTTCGTGCCCATCGCGTTCCTGGGCGGCCTCAGCGGCGAGCTTTACCGCCAGTTCGCCATCACGATCTCGATCTCCGTCGTGCTGTCGGGTCTCGTGGCGCTCACGCTGACGCCCGCGCTGTGCGTCCTCATCATGAAGCACGAGCACAAGGTGGCGGCTCCCGTCTTCCTGCGGTTCAACGCGTGGTTCGCGCGGGTCACCGCCCGCTACGTGGGCGGCGTCTCCTTCCTCCTCAAACGTTCCGTCGCCGCGGCCCTCCTCTTCCTCGGCATGGTGGCGATCACGGCCGGACTGTGGAAGACCACGCCGTCGTCGCTCGTGCCCGACGAGGACCAGGGCTACTACATCGCCGCCGTCTACCTGCCCGACGGCGCCTCGCTGGAGCGCACCGACAAAGTCGTCGCGAAGGTCGTGGAGGCCGTCCTCTCGAATCCCGCCAACGGCGACGTCGTGGCGTTCACGGGCTTCGACTTCCTGGGCGGCGGCTACAAGAACAGCGCGGCCACCATGTTCGTCACGCAGGTCCCGTGGGACAAGCGCAAGGTGAAGACCCCTGCGCTCGTGGGTGAGCTGTTCGGAAAGACCGCCGGAATCAAGGAAGCGCTCGTCCTGGCCTTCAATCCGCCCGCGATCTTCGGCCTCGGCAACACCGGAGGCTTCGAGCTCTACATCCAGAACAAGGGCGAGGGCGGGCCCAAGGCGCTCGCCGGCGCCATGGGCGCGTTCCTGGGCGCCGCGCAGCAGGACAAATCGCTGGGCATGATCAACACGCTCTGGCGGGCGTCGACGCCGCAGCTCTTCGTCGACGTGGACCGCGAGAGGGCCAAGTCGCTGGGCGTGCCGCTCGACGAGGCCTTCAACACGCTCGCGGCCTCGCTGGGCAGCTACTACGTGAACGACTTCAACAAGTTCGGGCGCGCCTGGCAGGTGATCCTCTCGGCCGACGCCCCGTACCGCAAGCGCCCCGAGGACATCGGGAGGATGTTCGTGAAGAGCACGAGCGGAGCGATGGTGCCCGTTTCGGCGTTCACCACCACCACGTACAGCTCGGGGCCCGACAGCCTCGACCGCTACAACAACCTGCCCGCCGTGAAGCTCTTCGGCTCGGGAGCGCCGGGCGTCAGCTCGGGCCAGGCCATCGAGGCGGTGGAGCGCGTCGCCAAAGCCTCCCTGCCTCCCGGCTTCACGTTCGACTGGACGGGCTCGTCGTTCCAGGAAAAGCGCTCCTCGGGCAGCTCGGGCCTCGCGCTCGGCATGGCGGCGGTCATGGTGTTCCTCATCCTGGCGGCGCTCTACGAACGCTGGTCGCTCCCCATCTCGGTGCTCCTCGCGCTCCCCTTCGGCACGTTCGGCGCGCTCGTGGCCGTGAACCTCCGCGGCTTCACGAACGACGTGTACTTCCAGATCGGCCTCGTGACGCTCCTCGGTCTCGCCGCCAAGAACGCGATCCTCATCGTCGAGTACGCGCTCATGAAGAAGGAGCACGGCTGGCCGGCCGCCGCGGCCGCCATGGAGGCCGCCCGGCTGCGCTTCCGGCCCATCATCATGACCTCCCTCGCGTTCATCCTCGGGGTCGTGCCGCTCGCGATCTCGACCGGCGCCGGCGCCGGCGCGCGGCAGTCGGTGGGCGTGGGCGTCATGGGCGGCATGCTCGCGGCCACGTTCCTGGCGGTCTTCTTCGTGCCGCTCTTCTTCAAGCTCATCATCGACCGGAAGCTCACCACCACGCCGGAGGAGATGCAGGCGCCCGTAGAATCCGGTCCGTGAACCTCCTTCTCAAGTTCAACCTCATCCTCCTCGTCGTCTTCGGCATCGCCCTGGTTCCCGTGGCCAAGCTCTCGAAGGACCTCCTCCAGAGCAACGCCCGGGACCAGGTGACCGAGAACGCCCGGCTCATGATGGATGCCGCGCTCGCGATGCGCGGCTACACGAACAAGCAGATCAAGCCCCTCATCGCGTCGCAGCTCGCCGAGAAGTTCCTGCCGCAGTCGGTGCCGGCCTACTCGGCGACCGAGATCTTCAACGACCTCCGCGTGAAGAACCCGCAGTACGCCTACAAGGAGGCGACCCTCAACCCCACGAACCCGCGGGACCGCACCGTGGACTGGGAAGCCGACGTCGTGAACATCTTCCGGGGCGACGCGAAGAAGACCGAGCTCATCGGCGAGCGCGATACGCCCGAGGGCCGCTCGCTGTATCTCGCCAAGCCCATCCGCATCACCGACCCGGGCTGCCTCGGCTGCCACACGACCCCCGACGTCGCCCCGGCCTCGATGGTCGCGGCCTACGGCCCCAACAACGGCTTCGGCTGGCTGCTCAACGAGGTCGTGGGCGCGCAGATCGTCTCCGTGCCCATGGCGGTGCCCATCGAGAAGGCCAATTCCGCGCTCCGGCGGCTCATACAGTCGTTTGCCGGGGTCTTCGCGCTCACGCTCGTGATGCTCAACCTCATGCTCCACTTCTTCGTCATCCGGCCCATCCGGCAGCTCGCGCACGTGGCCAACGAGGTGAGCACGGGGAACATGGACGTTCCCGAGGTGGCCGCCAAGGGGAACGACGAGGTCGCGGCCCTCACGACCTCGTTCAACCGCATGCGGATCAGCCTGTCGAAGGCCCTCAAGATGCTCGAGGAAGGCTGAAGCGTTGGCTGCGTTCGATCTCGCTCCCGGCTCGATGTTTGGCCGCTACGAGATCCAGAAGGAGCTCGGACGGGGCGGCATGGGCATGGTGTACCGGGCGCGAGACACCATGCTCGACCGCGTGGTGGCCCTCAAGGTTCTCGGCGAGCAGCTCTCCTCGAGCGAGGAGTTCGTGGCGCGCTTCTCACGCGAGGCCCGGGCGGCCGCGCGGCTCAACCACACGAACATCGTCCACGTGTACGACCTGGGCGACGTGGGCGGCCGGCTCTACATCGCCATGGAGTTCGTCGAGGGGCGCACGCTGGGCGCGTACCTGAAGCCCAACGAGCGCTTCCGCGAGGCGCAGGCGCTCGTGCTCGTGAAGGAGGCCGCACGGGCGCTGGCCGTGGCTCACGAAGCCGGGCTCGTGCACCGCGACGTGAAGCCCGAGAACATCATGGTGACGACGCAGGGCGTCGTGAAGCTGGTGGACCTCGGCCTCGCCAAGGAGATCATGTCGGCGGAGGAAGCCCAGCACACCCAGACGGGGCACACCCTCGGAACGCCCGCCTACGCGGCGCCGGAACAGATCTGGGGCCGCAAGGACATCGACGGACGGGCCGACATCTACTCCCTCGGGGCCACGCTCTTCCACCTCGTGACGGGCCGTCCCCCGTTCCAGGCGGTCACGAGCGCGATCGTCACCATGAAGCACCTCAGCGAGCCCGTGCCCGACCCCCGAACGGTGGTGCCCGAGCTCTCCGAGGGGCTGCACGTCCTCATCTCGACGATGATGGCGAAGGAGCGCGACGAGAGACCGCCCAACGCCCTGGCTCTCATCGACGACATCTCCCTCGTCCAGCGGGGACAGCTCCCGGCGCCTCGGGACGCAGGCGGGTGGTCGCCGGCGGAGACGTACGACGGGCCCGCGGTGCCCGACCCCGTTCACGCGCCCGCGCCCACGCTGGACTCGGGTCAGCTCCGGTCGCTCGAGGAGGCGCTCGCGTCCGCGATCGGCCCCATGGCGAAGGTCCTCGTGCGCAAGCGCGCGGCGGCGGGTCTCTCCATCGAGGCCCTCTGCGACGACCTCGCCGAGCAGATTCCCACCGAGCCGGAACGCCGCGAGTTTCTGAAGCGGGTTGCCTTCTTCACCCAGGCCCAGACGGCCTTCACGCCTCCGCCGATGACGCCGACGGGCGAGCGGAGCGCCCTGCGCACGGGCCTGCGGACCGCCGTCTCGCAGAAGACGACGGTGCCTCAGATGGACGCGCGGCCGGCCTCCCAGGCCACCGACGCGCAGCTCGCGGCGCTCGAGAGGGCGCTCGCGAACTACATCGGGCCGCTGGCGCGCGTGATCGTGAAGAAGAACTTCCGCATGACGCCGGGGCTGGAGACGCTCGTCTCGAAGCTGGCCGCGCAGATCGAGTCGGAGACCGACCGCCAGAAGTTCCTCAACGACGTCAAGAATCTGACTTGATCCTGGGGGTTTCTCGATCCCCCCAGGCCCCCCACCGGAGAGCCTCGATCCTGGGGGTTTCTCGATCCCCTATTCCGCGAGGAGGGCCTTGCGGGTCTTCTCGAGCTCGACCTTCTTGGCCTCGTCGACCTTCGGATACGCGAGGTTCATGTCCTCCAGCGCCTCGATCACGGCCGCGCCCACCACGAGCCGGGTGAACCACTTGTTGTCGGCCGGCACCACGTACCAGGGGGCCCAGGGCGTCGCCGTCGCGCGGATCGCGTCCTCGTAGGCCGCCATGTACGAGTCCCAGTGCTTGCGCTCCTCGGCGTCGGCGATCGCGAACTTCCAGTTCTTCTCGGGCTGGTCGAGCCGCTCGAGGAAGCGCTTCTTCTGCTCCTTCTTCGAGACGTGGAGGAAGAACTTGACCACGGCGATTCCGTTTCGCGTGACGTAGCGCTCGAGGGCGGCGATGTCCTCGAAGCGCTCCTTCCAGATCCGCTTGGTCACGAGCTCCGGCGGGACCCGCTGCCGGGCCAGGATCTCCGGATGCACGCGCACCACGAGCACCTCTTCGTAGTACGAGCGGTTGAAGATGCCGATGCGCCCCCGCTCGGGAAGGGCCTTCGTGGTCCGCCAGAGGAAGTCGTGGTCCAGCTCCTCGCTCGAAGGCGCCTTGAAGGAGTAGACCTGACAGCCCTGCGGGTTCACGCCAGACATGACGTGCTCGATGGTGCCGTCCTTGCCCGCCGCGTCCATGGCCTGGAAGATGAGGAGGAGCGCGCGCTGGTCCTGCGCGTAGAGCTTGTCCTGCAGCTCCGTGATGCGCTCGACGCCGGTCTTGAGCAGCGTGGCCGCGCTCTTCTTGTCGTGATCGAGCCCGCCGGTGTCGTCCGGATCGAAATCGCGCAGGCGGAAGCGGTCTCCCTTTTCCACGCGATAGGGGCGGGAGATCTTCGCGGAATCTTTCATCAGCGCTCCTCGGACCCGAGTGTACCGAAGCGAAACGGGGCCACCCTTTCAGGTGACCCTCGTCCGTACCCTGCCCGAGGTGAAGATTCAGAGAGCAATCAGCTGCCCGTCGCGAGACGCAGCGTGAAGAGGATGTTGCCCGACAGGTCCACGGCGACGAGCGCGCGATAGCCGAAGGGTGCGGTGGTGATCGTCGCGTCGGCGACGAGCGCCACGGCGGTGATGCGGTCGGCCGTGGTGTCCAGGTGACCCACGGCGCCCGGGAGCGTGCGGCGCCAGGCCTCGGAGCCGCTGGCGCGTCGAAGGGCGATGAGCGTGGTGGGAGCGGGAGCGGTGGTGGGCGGCGTCGTCGGGGCCGAGGTCGTCGCGGGGGAGGTCGCGAGAATGACGAGGTCGCCCACGACGGCCACGTCGTGCAGGCGATCGGTCACCGCGAACGTCCACGAGGCGACGCCGGTCGGGGTCACGGCGCGAACGGTCGAGGTGGGCGTCGCGCCCGTCGTCGCGGCCTCGGCGCGGGTCACGTAGTAGGCAGCGCCGTCGGCCGCCATCGAGAGGTGAGCGCCGGGACCGCCCGGGCCGCCGGGTCCGCCCGGTCCACCGGGTCCCCCGCCGCGGGGGCCTTCGCCGCCGGGTCCGCCCGATCCACCCGGGCCGTGCCCCTGCGCGAACGCGGTGAGAGAGAGCACCGAGGTGGCGGTGAGGACGAGGAGGAGCTTCGAGAGGTTCTTCATGTCGTTCTCCTTGCGGTCTCTGTTGCTCGAGCCCGCTGTTCGTTGATCGCTACTACTCAAGGCGTGTGCCACTGTGAAGCCGCGAGGAGCGCCTGGAATCGGGGCGAAGCTCCTCGGTTGGCCGTCGCAACGCCGGGCCTCTGGGGCGCTTCTCCTCAGAGGGAAGAGAGAAAGGCCAGGAGCGCGCTCTTCTGATCGCGAGAGAGCGACTCGAAGCGTTCGCGGGATCTCCGGCCCTGTCCGTCGTGCTCGCGGATCGCGTCCTCGAGCTTTCCGGCGCGGCCGTCGTGGAGGAAGCGCGTCCTCACGCGAAGACCCCACAGCGGGGCCGTGCGCATGTCGCGGCCCTTCGCCTCGCCCTGCTCGATGCCATCGCCGAGGGAGCCCATGTCGTGGAGCAGGAAGTCCGAGTAGGGGTGGAATTCCACGCGGTCGAGGGCCTTCACGGAGCTGGGGCCGGTCTTCAGGGTGGGCAGATGACAGCTGGCACAGCCGGCCGCCTGGAACACCAGCTCGCCGCTCCGCACGTCGCGCGTGATCGGTCCGCGCGCCGGCGGCGCGAGGAGAGTCATGAAGTGCGTGAACAGCTCGGCATCGCCGTCCTGATCCTCGATGCCGGGAATCGGGTCACAGACGAGCTTCGCACAGTCGCCCTGCGGACAGTTCTCTTCGGGGAACAGCTGGCTCGTGATTCCCATCTCGTTGAGGTAGGCGTCGGCCGAGAACTGCGCGAGCGACGGGTTCTGATTCTTCCAGCCGAACTTCCCCACCGAGGTCCGGCCCGTCACGAGGTTCGCGACGCGGTTGACCTTGCCGGCGGTTTCCGGCGAGAGCTGCCGCTGGCCGCGGGCAATGTCCTCGAACGCCCCGTCGGGCACCGCGTCCACGAGGCCGAGTCCGAAGAGCGGCGTCGTGATGCGGCGGGCGACGATCGTCGCTTCCGGAGGCACGGACTCCGCCTGGTAGTCGCAGGACGCCGAGGTTCCGGCGGTGCCGATGCCCTGGGCCTGGATGAGCGAGCCGCCGAACTCGCTCATCGGGTCGAACTGTCCGTTCCTCATGCGGCCGAAGCGCGTCACGAAGGCCTCGCTCGCGCCCCCGAGCCCGCCCTGACTGTGGCAGCTCCCGCAGGAGCTGCCGTTGAAGACCGGCCCGAGG